>CAZKXN010000031.1:5091-12748 GCA_964556905.1 uncultured Gammaproteobacteria bacterium | reverse complement strand
GCGTTTTTTTCCCGTTTTTTGTTTTTCAAGAAGTTTTTGTTTTCTCGTAACATCTCCGCCGTAAAGTTTCGCCGTCACATCTTTGCGCAAAGCGGGAATTCGCTCGGAAGCAATAATTTTACTTCCTATGGTCGCTTGGAGTTTTACTTCAAACTGTTGGCGCGAGATCCTATCCTTTAACGACTCAAGAATTTGCTTTGCAATACGATACGCCTGATCCCGATACACGATAGATGCGAGCGCTTCCACTTCTTCGCCGGCAACCATAATATCCATCCGCACCACGTCAGCATCCCGATACGCAAAAAATTCATAATTCAAAGAAGCGTATCCGGAAGACACACTTTTAAGTATATCATAGAAATCAACCAATATGGAAGCAAGAGGCAATTCCGCATGCACTATTACCCGCTTTCCGCCAAATGAATCGTTTGCCGTTAGATATTCTGTGTTGCGATACATGCCTTTGCGCTCCGCAAGCAATGTCATAATTCCTCCTATTGTTCCTTCCGGAGTCACAATATCCGCATTTACCCATGGCTCTTCTATTTTTTCAATAAAACCCGAATCTTCCAATTCCATAGGACTATGGATAATGTATGATGCGCTATTCCGTTTTGTGATCCTGTAGGCAACAGAAGGAATTGTGACGACTAAATCAATGGAGTATTCACGTTTAAGCCGTTCTTGTATAATTTCCAAGTGCAAAAGACCTAAAAAACCGCATCTGAATCCGAACCCTAATGCCGGAGAATGTTCAGGATCGTATACCAATGCCGCGTCATTCAATTTTAATTTTTCAATCGCCGTGCGCAGTTCGCGCGTCTGGTCACCGTTTCGCGAGAAAAATCCGGCAAAAACCATTGGCTTAACTTCTTTATAGCCCTCAAGAGAGGGAGTTGTTTTATCTTCAACAAATACTACGGTGTCCCCCACCCTTGCCTCGCCAAGATTTTTTAGCCCTGTGACAATGTAGCCGATTTCACCATCATCCAGGCAAGCGGCGGGTGTAAAGTGTGGTTTAAAAAAACCGACCTCTAAAACCTCAAATACCGCTTTAGTCGTTCTGCAGAGCACATGAGCGCCTTTTCGCACATTACCTCCAAACAGACGAACATAAATGACTACGCCGCGATATTCGTCATATACAGAATCAAATATGAGCGCTTGAAGATTATTTTTGCTGGCAACTGGCTCTGGAGAGCGTTTAATGATTTCTTTTAAGAGATGTTCAACCCCCTCTCCTGTTTTTGCGGAGATTTCCAGAATAGATTCGCTTCCGCATCCAAGCAGTGTGACAATTTCATGCTTTACCTCGTCGCACCGCGCGCCAGGCAAGTCTATTTTATTTATTGCTGGAATAATAATGACGTTCTGTTCAATGGCAAGATACAAGTTCGCTATGGTTTGCGCTTGTATTCCTTGAGTGGCATCAACTAATAGGACAGCGCTCTCAACAGCCGCGAGGGAGCGGGAAACCTCATAAGTAAAGTCAACGTGCCCAGGCGTGTCAATGAGATTAAGTATGTACAACGCGCCGTTTACTGCGTACTCCATGCGGACCGGCTGGAGTTTTATGGTAATTCCGCGTTCGCGCTCAAGATCCATTTGATCCAGTAGTTGGTCTCGCATGGCGCGTTTTGACACAGTATTCGTATATTCCAACATACGGTCAGCAAGGGTTGACTTTCCATGATCAATGTGGGCAATGATGCAGAAATTTCTAATTTTCATTCGTTTTTTGCGGCAGAATAATATGTACGAGCGAAAGTTCAGAAACCAAGAGAGCCGGCTTGGCTTGTATGGTATAAAAAAGATCAGTTGGCGTTGATTTATATTCTGAAATAAATCCTATGAGCAGACCTGCGGGAATGTTTTCTTCAGCGCCGGTCGTATAAATAAGCGCGCCTTTTTCAATCTGTTCTGTGATAGGTACGAGAGTAAGTTCAATGCCAGTATGGAATGTGCCGGTGATAATGCCCTGCACAGCCGCGCCTTTTGTTTTATATGAGGCAATGGTTTTGCTTTTAGGATCATGCAGAAGCCGCACAAAACTGGTTTCATATTGCGCTTCAGCTATTTTTCCTATTAGCTCCCCATCCCCTGCTATGACTGGAAGATCTTTTTTGACTCCGTCAATAGCCCCTCTGTCAATCATAATCATACTGCGCGCAAGGTCAGCGCTTTTTCCAACTATCCGCGCGCCAAGAAGGACCGAATCAGATCGTTGCTTAAACGAAAGCAGATTCTTTAATTGCGCATTTTCCTGTTCAAGAATATCTTGATGTACTGCCTTGCGCGCGTATGCGTTTCGTTCACTCCGAAGAATCTCAAGATTTTCATTAATATCCTGTGCAATGTACGCTCTCCACACGTCTCTATATGCGAGACGGATTGAAGAGAGAGCGCCATTGAGCCCTTGTTTGAGAACAGTGAACTGTTGTGTAAAGAAATTACCGGCAACGATTAGATAGATGCCTGCGAGAATAAAAACTGCTGCATGCCAGCGGTGAAAATGAAATCGCTTCATATCGTCGGTTTAGCGCCAGTATGTTCCAGGATTATCAGGAGTCATAATACGGTGTAAAAAGTCAATATCATCAAGCAATACCGCAGTGCCTCGCACTACGCAAGTAAGCGGATCCTCTGCAACGATGACAGGAACGCCGGTTGCTTCAGCTATTACACGATCAAGGTTTTTTAATAGAGCGCCGCCGCCTGTAAGAAGAACTCCGTTTTCATAAATGTCAGCGACCAGTTCAGGAGGAGTTGCCTCTACAACACTGCGAATGTTTTCAACAATCGTGCGGACGCTTTTTGAGAGCGCGTCATTTATTTGAGAGGAATCAATAATTACTTCTTTTGGCAAACCTGTGAGAAGGTCTCTGCCGCGAACTTTCATATAAATCGGTTCGGAAAGCGGCGCTGCTGTGCCGATTTTAATTTTAACATGTTCGGCTGTGCGTTCGCCGAGCAGCACATTAAAAAAATCACGGACAAATTTGATAATATCTTCGTTCAATTCATTTCCTGCGATCTTGAGAGATCGCGATGTCACAATACCGCCCAGAGAAATTACAGCAATATCAGTCGTGCCGCCGCCTACGTCAACGACCATTAAACCGCGCGAATCTTGCACTTGTAAACGAGCTCCTATCGCGGCGGCCATGGGTTGTTCTATTAAAAATGTCTGCCTAGCTCCTGCGGAAAGCACCGCATCTTCTACGGCTTTACGTTCTACTTCTGTGACGTCAAGAGGGATTCCGATGACTACTCGCGGCCGCGGCGAGAAAAGAAATGTTTCACGATTCACTTTTCGGAAAAAATATGTAAGCATTTTTTCTGTTACTTCAAAGTCTGAAATTACGCCGTCTACGAGCGGTTTTGAAGCGACGATATGGCTCGGTGTGCGCCCTACCATTTTATACGCTTCGGTCCCTACCGCGAGAATTTGATCTGTGCGAATGTTTAGAGCAACGACTGAAGGTTCATTTATGAGTATGCCTTTCTCTTTTGTGTAGACAAGAGTATTGGCAGTGCCTAGATCAATGCCGAGGTCATGCGCAAACCTGCCGAATAATGACTCAAGAAAGGATATCATTAGGGTGTGTTAAGTAAGGAGCGTCCGTATTTTTTGAGCTAGTGAGCTGTAAGCGATATGAAGAACTTCGCCATTCATGCGGTTAACTACTTCAGCATGCTGTTTTTTGTGATTCCTTTCTGAAAGCACCACGCGCAGTGGAATTCCTAAAAGATCTGAATCAGCGAATCGTTCGCCTGGAGTAAGATCAATTCTGTCATCAATAAGGATTTCGTATCCGTCGCGCGATATGTTTGTTTGAATGGAGTGAAGTTCAGTTTCTAATTCTTTGCGCAGTGGGGACGCATTAGGCAAGATTGGCACCAGATGGATATGATACGGCGCTATGGCGGATGGCCATCGCAATCCTCGCGGATCATGAAATATCTCTGCAATAGCCCCCATGAGTCGAGACGTGCCAATACCATAGCATCCCATCAGCACCGTATCTGTCCCCCCCCTTTCATTCATGAATGTGAGATTAAACGGTTCAGAATATTTAGTGTATAGCTTGAAGATATTTCCAATCTCGCTTGTTTTTTTCTCCTCCCCGCTTTTTTTGCATTCCGGGCAGATGTTTTTTTTATCAGCGATTTCTTTATTGACGGCAATGCGGCAGTTTTTGCAATAATAAATAATGTCTTCGCCAGTAGGGGTTTCAACTTGGAATTCATGCGAGTATTTAGAAAAAGATCCACCGGAAGCCAGCGTGAGCATGCTTTCAAGCCCAAGCCGCGAAAAAATCGTTTCGTATCCCCTTTTCACGCGCTCATAGTATTCGTCCAAGTCTTCAGTTGACGCGTGGAACGAATACATATCCTTCATGCGAAATTCACGTCCGCGCAGAAGGCCTGACTTTGCACGCGGTTCATCTCGAAACTTTGTTTGGATTTGATACGCCGCAAAAGGCAAATCGCGGTACGACTTCACGTATTTTTTTACCACAGGGACAATCACTTCTTCGTGCGTTGCTCCGAGGGCATACTCATATTCATATCTGGAACGTATCTTAAAGAGGGCATTAAATTCGTTCCATCTGCCCGTCTGCATCCAGTACTCCTTCGGGTGCAGAGCCGGTAGAAAAAGTTCTTGCCCTCCAAGAGCGTTCATCTCTTCACGAATTATGTTTTCAATTTTCGTAAGGACTCGGTAACCCAGCGGAAGAAAAGAATACACTCCGGCGAGCGTCTTTTGCACAAAACCAGCCCGCTCTAAAAGCTGTGCATTGATAGAAATTTCGTCTTTTGGAGTCTCCTTTGTTGTTCGTGTAAAAAGTTTTGATTGCAGCATAGGTTAAGAAAATTGTAATAGGCTTCTTCCATCCATAGCTGGAGGTTTTGCAATGTCCATTAGCGCGAGAATAGTAGGCGCAACATCCGAAAGAAGCCCCTCTGGTTTAATAACGCTAAGATCCCTTCCCATAGAATCAACGCCAAGAGATTTTCCTTCAAGTTCTTTTGCAATGATAACGCACGGCACAGGATTATTGGTATGTTCCTTATCAATTGCTCCTGTTTGCAAATCAAACATTTGTTCCGCGTTTCCATGATCAGCGGTTATGAGAACAGCCCCGTTTTTTTTCAAAACAGTCGGGACAATGCGGCCAAAACACTCGTCAAGTATTTCAATCGCCTTTACTGTGGCGTTCATATTTCCAGTATGACCCACCATATCCGCATTTGCAAAATTTAGCGCTATAAAGTCATGTTCATTGCCTTCAATTTCCTCTATCGCAAGATCGGTTATTTTTCTGGCGCTCATCTGCGGTTTTTTATCATATGATTCCACCGCAGGTGAAGGTACCATAATTCGCTTTTCGTTCGCGTACGGCTCTTCTCGTCCGGCGTTGAGAAAATATGTAATGTGCGCATATTTTTCTGTTTCCGCGATATGAAGCTGTTTTTTTTCCTGCTCGCTTATCAATTCAGCGATGCAATGTTTAATTGTTTGCTGTGGAAATGCTGTCCCCACGCCAAACGATTTGTCATATTCTGTCATAGTGGAAACTAAAACGTTATGCAGAGGATGTTTTTCAAATTTATCAAATTCAGTTGCCGCAAACGCTGACACGAGCTGTCTCATGCGATCAGCGCGTATGTTGAAGAAAAAGACCGCATCGCCTCCTCGTACTGTTTGGGCAGAACCGTCATCACGCAGGATAATTGTCGGCCGAAATTCTTCATCATAGATTTCATTATCGTATGAATCGCGAATTGCCTGAATGGGATTCTGCGCAATTTGATCGCCTACTCCTTCTGCTATGAGAGAATACGTTTTTGCCGTGCGGTCCCAGTGATTGTCCCTGTCCATTGCGTAGTGCCTTCCTATAAGGGAGGCGATGCGCCATTGGCTCTCGGCGTTCAGGCGCTCTTGCAAGCGTTCAATGAATTGTATGGCGCTTGCGTATGCCGTATCGCGTCCATCTAAAATAGCATGCACGCGCAGATTTTTAACTTTTTTTTCTTTAGCATACTCTAGAATAGCAAGAAGATGATCGCTGTGGCTATGCACTCCCCCCGGACTCACAAGTCCGACTATATGCAATGTGCTTTTATTCTGAATAACGGTTTTGCACATTTTTTCCAGAACTGTATTTTTGTAAAAGCTTCCGTTTCTGATACTTGCGTTGATGCGTGAAAGCTCTTGATACACTATACGGCCCGCGCCGATATTCGTATGCCCCACTTCAGAGTTTCCCACTTCTCCCCAAGGAAGGCCTGTTGCTTCGCCAGAAGCTTGCAGTGTTGTAGTGGGATATGAGGTTATCAGAGAATCAAAAAAAGGCGTCTTTGCTTCGGTAATAGCGTTTGCGCGCGAAGGCAACGCCACACCCCATCCATCAAGAATAATCAGAACTGTCGGTTTGTGCAGGATACTATTTTGGTTGTCATCCATAGTTTCTATAACGGCAATCTCATGCAATAAGTAATGATAAATTATTGGAGGACTAGCGAGATAAATGAAGCTCTTGTTCTATTTCCATGAGACGGTTATATTTTTCCACCCGCTCTGATCTTGAAAGACTTCCGGTTTTTATATATTCAGCTTGAGTCGCAACTGCCAAGTCTGCTATTGTCGTATCAGCGGTTTCACCGGAGCGATGGGATACAATGACTGTATATCCATGTTTCTTCGCAAGCGCAATGCAGTCCAATGTTTCCGTAAGCGACCCGATTTGATTAAGTTTAATCAGAATAGCATTTGCCACTCCCATGTCAATTCCCTTCTTTAGGCGCTTGATGTTCGTCACAAAAAGGTCGTCTCCGACAAGCAGGATTCGCTTTCCAAGCATTTTTGTCATCTGTTTCCACCCTTCCCAGTCATCCTCTGCCAATCCGTCTTCAATGCTTATAATAGGATAGCCCAGACTTAATTTTTTCCACATTTCAATCATCTGCCCGTTTGTATATGTTTTTTTATCCACTTTCAATTCATACTTTTTTGCGTCTGCGTTATAGAATTCAGATGTTGCGGGATCCATGGCAAGCATAACGTCTGTCCCTGCCGCATACCCGGCTTTTGCAATCGCCTGCATAATTGTTTTTAACGCATCTTCATTGCGTTTGAATGGAACAGCATATCCACCCTCATCTCCCACAAGAGTGGAAAATCCTTTTTTCTTGAGAATTTTTCCAAGAGCATGAAATATTTCAGAACCGCAACGCACGCGCTCGATCATTTTTTTTTGCTTTGGAACAATCATACATTCTTGAAAATCAAGAATCCATCCCGCGTGTGCGCCTCCGTTTTCTATATTAATCATCGGATACGGGAGAGTGAACTTGGCGTGTTTTATGCCGGATAGTGCGCGCAAGTATCGGTAAAGCGGTTTTTTTGACGCGTTCGCGGCGGCATTGGCGCAGGAGAGGGAAACGCCAAGAATAGCGTTTGCCCCGAGTTTTGTTTTGTTTTCCGTGCCGTCCTTTTTTAGCATGAGCGTATCAAGCTGGCGCTGTTTGCGCGCGTCTTTGCCGATAAGTAATTTTGCGATTACTGTGTTTACATTACGCACCGCTTTTGCCACACCTAAACCGTTATACCGTTTTTTATCGCCATCACGAAGCTCAAGCGCTTCAT
>CAZKXN010000031.1:0-5081 GCA_964556905.1 uncultured Gammaproteobacteria bacterium | reverse complement strand
ACTGCCGCCGTGCCTGTTGCTCCCCCACGAAGGACCACTTTTACGCGAATTGTTGGGTTTCCGCGCGAATCAAGGATTTCGTATCCCTTCACGCTTTGTATAGTAAACATACTGTTAATATTAAAAATAATAATTACTTTGAATTACAAAACTGCCAATAATGCTCTTTCGTTGTCATTTGCCGTCCCCGCGCAGGGGCGCCGCGCGCCCAAACACGACAAAGGGCAGTAATGCAGTAATATGGAAGGATTCTAGCTCATGGGCTACACTCCCCGTCTGCGCATGGATGACAGTTTCGCAAATTCAAAGGAAGTATACTCCAAAAAAAACAAGACCTCAACTTTTAGCCAACAGGGGGCGGAGGTGAGGCCTAGATAATATGAGATCCTTGCACATCTTGCATAGCTTGTTCGTCTTTTTCCGCCAGGGCAGTCCCGTTATAGATCATTATAGAACGCAATTTTGTAATTGCTTTCCTCTTTATATTGTGTATCGTCGTAATAGAGTACCCCATAGCTTCCGCAACTTGTCTTGCCGAAACAGTATGGAAAAATAATTCCGTGATTACATAACGCTCTCTTTCCGGCAGATTGCCTACTGCTGTCATTAGCTGATCAAGTAGAATTTGCGTTTCGTACAGGTCTTCTATTGACACTGCTACAGGGAAGTCTTGGAACGGCGAACATTCATTATCGTATGGATGGAGTAATTCATCAAGTGAGTATGGATAGATGAACGCGTTTGCCTTGGCGATCTGTTGCTGGAGTTTTTTTTCTGTCTGATCTGCTCTGCACATCGACGCGTATTCAATTGCGCGTTTTGCAGTAAAAATTCCAGCTTCCTTATAGACACGCTTTGTAAGCATGCCCTTCTTTCCATGCATACCGCCAAGACGAGAAATAACATACGTCTTGAAAGTCGCAGAATACTTGGGATCAAATCTGTCAAGAGCTCCATTGATCTCAATAATAGCTATTGACTCAATATCGCCGACACTAAACTTTCCCGCGATTTCTGGATCTTTGTATATAATTTTTGCTAATAAGAGCGCAAGAGGAATAAAACTTTCCAGCACGGCCTTTCTAGCCGCGAGATTGTCGCGGTCGGCCAAAAATTTCCTAACACATTCCTCTTGTTGGCAACGTCTGTTCTGGTCTGTGCTTGTCTTTTGAAAGGACATATTCTCCCGCCTCCTTTCTTTTAGCGTTGAGAGAATTACTTGGAGTTATTGTAATGTAAAAAAATAAAGTGTCAAAAGCAAGCGAGGCGTACTCATGTTCTTCAAATAAATAACACTATGTATTGTCTTCGTATAAAAAAATGACCTCGGCCAAAGAGGCGAGGTCATACATCAGGAACACAGAAATTTACAGTTGCGGCTCGTAGCGTTTGTATGGCTTTATTTTTTCTAAAGCATAGTGCGGAAGCTGTACGAAATTTCTTTTTCGCAATGTCCGCAAGACGGACTCCTTTTGCATAATCAATCCAGATTCAGCGCCATTCGCAAGCGCATGTAAACTTTTTTTGAAAAGTCTTGGAAATATGCCCAATCTCGCCGATTACGATACGTCTGTCAAGCGTTGCGTAATAAACCCGACCTCGTGCCAAGAGTACGCAATTTACTCATACCCCGCGGAAAGACCACGGTGTATTCGTTTGCAATAAATGGAAGCGAATAAAAATAAGACCGTCCAGTGTGTGGGCGGCCAAGAGAGAGCTTGAGAAAAGTTAGCATAGAATTGGATCCTACATTCTACTTCGTAAGATTTTCCAGCGTATTTCCTGTTAGATCAAGACAGAGCACTGCGTCATAGGTGGGAGTGACTAAATCTATACATCTATATTCGGATTTCAGCTTTGCAGACCATTCCTTTTGCTCTTTGAAATTAGACTTATCATCAATCGCTAAAGTGAGACAGCAAGGATCTCCGGGCCACCATAGCGCCCCACCAATGGTTAGTATTGTCCCGTCGGGTGTCACTAACATTTTCTGCCATACTGACCACCGCAGTTCAATTTTCAAGCGTATGCTTGTTTTATCATTATCTATACTTATACTTTTCACCACCCCCGCAATGGCTTTTCTTTCCACTTTATTACGGTATAGTACTTCCTTTACTTCTGGAATTCGCTCTGCGAATTCCGCAAAGTTTGATGCCATTTCCTTCCTCCTTTAGTGTTTACCATCTGCTTTGAATTACGAAACTATCATCCCCGAGGGGCTTGAATGACAACGAGAGAGATATTTCGACAGTTTCGTAATTCAAAGCAGTTATGACATTACCGCAATATCCGCATTTAGCGAATATAACGCCACCCGCACTTTCCATATTTAAAAAGAACAAAAAATTCTCAAGTTAAAATCACTTTATATTGCGGAAAACAAAAAAGCAAGACCCAATAGACCTAATAGAGCTTGCTTAAAAATATAAAAAAATCTCGGTCAAAGAAACAAGTAAAAACCATAGAAACGGTGTTGGAAAAAAAACAGGGTCAGGCACAAATTCTTTTGCGGAAATTGGGCTAGATCCTGTTTCTCTCCTTGATTTACTTGATATTTTTGCCAACCATCACTGCCATGTCCACAAGCCGGCACGAGTATCCCCACTCATTGTCGTACCATGCCACAACTTTTGCAAAATCGCCATCAATGACTTTTGTTAAAGAAAGGTCAACCACAGAAGAATATGATGAGCCGATAAAGTCGCTGGAAACCAGCGGTTCTGCTGTAACGGCTAAAATCCCTTTATACTTTTCCGAAGAAGCGGCATCCGCAAGGGCTTTATTTATTTCTTCAACAGTTGTTTTGCGTTTAAGTAAAAAAACAAAATCAGTGAGCGATACATTCAAGACTGGCACACGAAACGCAATGCCGTCAAAAAGGTCTTTTAATTCGGGAACAGCTTCGCTTGTGGCAATAGCCGCTCCTGTAGTTGTCGGTATAATACTTGCGCACGCGGCGCGGGCGCGTCTTAAATCCTTTTTTTTGCCTCCCGGAGGAGCTCCATCCACAGTATTTTGTTCTGCCGTAACAGCGTGAACGGTTGACATAAGCGCTTTTTGCACGCCGAATTTTTCCACCATGATTGCGGCGACAGGAGCTATGCAATTTGTGGTGCAGGATGCGTTGCTTATTAAGTCTTCTCCTTTATACTCTTGAGCGTTTGCGCCAAGCACATAGGTAGGCACGCCTCCTTTTGCGGGAGCGGACACAATGACTTTTTTTGCTCCGGCGCTCAAATGTTTTTGCGCATCTTCTTTATTGGTGAAGCGCCCCGTACATTCAAGCACCACATCAATGTTATGTTTTTTCCACTGCAAAAGAGCAGGATCGCGTTCTGCGGATAATGCAATACGTCCGCCGTCAACAATCAATTCATTTCCCTCATAAGATACTTCATGATCCCATGTGCGGAATACGCTGTCGTATTTCAAAAGATGCACGAGTGTTTCAGGATCGCTAGGGTCATTTACAGCGACAAATTCAAGATCAGGGCGGCCAAACCCTGCCTTAAATGTGTTTCTTCCAATGCGGCCAAACCCGTTGATTGCTACGCGTATTGGCATATGGACCGATAAAGGTAAAGAATTATGACAATGAGAATCTGCAGAATCGTCCAATCTGCACATTCTCGCCTGTTTTTGCGATTGTTTGCGTGAGCATATCCTGTATGCTTACACTATCGTCTTTGATTGATTGCTGGCGCATAAGACAAACTTCCTGATAAAACTTTTCAAGTTTGCCTGCCAGAATTTTTTCTTGAATTTCTTTTGGCTTATCTTTTGGAACTTGATCAATATATACATCCTTTTCACGTTCAATTATTTCAGACGGAATGTCTTGCGGTTTCACATACAGAGGATTTGTCGCAACTATTTGGAGCGCGATTTCATGCACAAATCGCTTAAACTCTTCATTGCGTGCGACAAAATCTGTTTCGCAAAGCACTTCCACCAATGCGCCAACACGGCCATTGCCGTGCACATAAGAATAAATCAGGCCCTCTTTTGTTTCACGCCCCTCCTTGTTCGCGGCAACCTTTTGCCCCTTTTTTCTTAACACAATGACTGCCTGTTCAAAATTGCCATTTGTTTCTTGGAGTGCATTTTTACAATCAACAATAGCCGCGCCGGTAAGGGATCTAAGTTGAGTAATAATTTTTGTGTCAATCATAGAGGATTTTTATCTGATGGCGCAGACTCTTCAGATCCATTTTTACCGGCGATTATTGAGTCGGCAAGCACATTAGTGATGAGTTCAATTGATTTGCGAGCATCATCATTTGCGGGAATGCATTGCTCCACAAGCTCCGGATTGCAATTTGTATCGCATATTGCAATTACAGGAACTTTTGATTTGCGCGCTTCGTTAAGCGCAGTGCGTTCTTTTTTAATGTCAACGATATAAATTGCGTCCGGTTTTTTTGTGAGTGATTCAATTCCCTCAAGCAATTCACGCATTTCTTCAATTTGGCGAGTGATTTCCAATTGCTCTTTTTTTGTGTATTTCTCCAGCTCGCCGCTCGCCTGCTCGCTTTTCAGTTTTTTGAATTTCTTGATCATGCGCGAGATTACAGTAAAGTTTGTGAGCGTGCCGCCTATCCAACGATTGGACACATAAGGCATGCCTGCTCGCATGGCCGCAGATTTCACAATCGCTTTTGCTTGGCTTTTTGTGCCCACAAAAAGAACCACGCCATTTTTTTTTGAAAGTTCCAAGCAATGCTCGCTTACACGCGTGAGCGCTTCATACGTTTTTTCAAGGTCCAAAATATGAATGCCGTTACGGACCCCGAAAATATTCGGCTCCATTTTTGGATACCGTTTTGATGTTTTGTGGCCGAAATGCACTCCAGACTGGAGCATTTCAATTATTGTCGGTATGTTTGCCATACTAAAATATATCTCCTTTTAACCTCTACTCTTTTGACATCCGAGTGTTTCGTCGGATCAAGGAGAACTGCCATTTTAAAGAGTATGCGGGATATGAATAATGAATATACTATACAGGATATGAAAAACCACGCAAGAGGTTCGTCTCAAATCATCTAAAATGTAAGTGAAATCCTATCGGTCAAATC
>CAZKXN010000030.1:12465-12762 GCA_964556905.1 uncultured Gammaproteobacteria bacterium | reverse complement strand
AAGAGAGGCGTTGTTTGCAAGTAATGTATTATTTTGTTTAAGGATCAATTCCGAAGCCATGCCAATTCCATCCAGTAAAACTGTCCGCACTGGTTCATCAATGTCGTTACTTGCGATAGTCAGTGTTGCTGACTTTGCGCCGCGAGTCTTGGGAGTGAATTGTATGGTCATTAGTGCCGGCCGTTCTTTATGGACCACAGGATCTGACATGAGGGTAATGGAAAACTCATCCGCGCTCTCGCCCGCGATGACACCAACTGGATTCCCATTCAAAAGAAGCGGACCATCATCGCTGTT
>CAZKXN010000030.1:7107-12455 GCA_964556905.1 uncultured Gammaproteobacteria bacterium | reverse complement strand
TTCAATCAAACTTAGATTTGTTTATTATTGAAATACTTTGCGAAACAGAAACGCCGAGCAAGGCATTGAAGGCGACTCTCGCTCCTTCATTCAAGAGTGTGCTGTTGTGAGATAAGTCAATCTCCGGCTGATGCGCATCAGCGTGTAAAGTAATATCGTAGGAATTTTGATAAGGATCGTTGCTCTTCACAAAAAAACTGGCGACCCTCTTTCCCTTTTGTTGCGGCGCAAATTCAACAGTAAAGCGTGTTTGTTCTCCGGGCTTTATCGGTGTCTTCGGTTTGGAAACGAGGCGAAACTCGATCGCGTGATCACCGCCGAAAGAAACGAGCTGTTCGCCGGCTAGATGAAGGTCTGCGGTACCTGTGTTTTGTATGATGAAATCTTGCGTGCTGGTACTGCCTACATATGTACGTTCGTGCCATGGATAAATACCCAAATAAGGAATGAAGGCAGAGCCACCCGAAAGCAGTGCGATATTCGGCGCAACTGCGCGCGCCTTGAGAGCTATGACAAACGGACTGTTTTTCTTGTCATTGCTCGTAAGAGTAATGATCGCCTTTTTTTCTCCTGACGTTTTAGGCGTAAAACGAATTGTAAATTGAGCCGCGGCGTTTGGTTTTAACTCATCTGTGATGTCTTTAAGGAGAATGAACTCGCTTTGGTCATCGCCTGCAATATGAACGACTGGAGAATTGGCAGTAAAGACTAAATCAGTATTGCCAAGATTCTGCATGCTAAATTCTTGATCTCGTTCTTTTTCAAGATTAGTGGTTCCAAAATCAATTTCTTCGTTATTTGCAAGCCGCTTGTTGTCTTTGGAAAGCGCGAGATCCGGCGCAGTTCCTTCTCCTTTGAGTATCAGGGTATACACGGGCTGATCAGGATCGTTGCTTGGGATGGAAAGTGTGGCTGTTTTTACGCCTCTAGTTTTTGGAGTAAAACGAATCGTCATCTTCGTGCTCTCGCGCGACTTCACCGGCGATGACGGAGATTGTTCGAATGAAAATTCACCCATATTGATTCCTTCCACCTTTATCGAAGGATGCCCATTCAGCATGAGGAGTCCAAGATCCTTATTTGCGATTAAGATATCTTGCGAAACGGCAGCGTCCAGCGGCGACGAAAACAAAATGCTGTCGCCAGATGAAAGCGCCAATCCGTTATGCGAAAGTTCTATATGCGCTTGAAACGCGTCTGATGTGAGCGCAAGACGAAACTCTGGAATAGCTGGATCGTTTGTTTTGATCAGCATGGCAGCAACTTTCTTGCCTTTGCGCTTTGGGGAAAAAAACACCGCAAAGACTGTTGATTTGCCACGCTTCAACACGCTGGGCATAGAATCGGCTACTATGCGAAACTCATTCGCGTCTTTGCCTACGATTGCGATTGGAACTTCCCCTGTCAAACGAAGATCCGCATAACCGGTATTGGAAAGTTTAAATACCTGCGCGCTTGCTCTCCCTACGTCAACTCCTGGAACATATATTTCATCACTTTGCGACAAAGGATTTCCTTGACTCAAAGAGAGCTCAAAATGCGGCGCAGGCGCATCCACGTCAAGAATAAGCGTAAAGGGACTCTCATCCGGATCATTGCTGTTGATAATCATACGCGCATCTTTGCCATTTTCCTCTTTTGTCGGCCGAAATGCCGCTATCACTTCCGCGCTCTCGCCGCTCTTCAACTCTTTGGGCAGATTTTTAATGAGCACAAGTTCTGACGCGTTGCGTCCCAAGATCGAAATGCGCGAAGTATTGGAAAACTCAAGAGTTCCTCCTCCTTGGTTTGTTACGCGAAAAGGAATCTCTTGGCTCTCTCCTACCGCCACACTGCCGCGCCATAAAAAGTCTCCACTGCCAAGTATGTCATTGCCTGTCTTCACCTCAATATCTGGCGCGACAACAAGCGCGGATACCTGCGCCTTCAATGTAATGATATAAATCGGATTGATCACAAATGCGCTCCTGATCCCAATATTCACTAATTTCTCTCCTACAGTCTTTGGCCAAAAACGAATTATAAATTGTGAACGTTCTCCCGCTTTCAGTAACTGTGGCGGATCCTTAATGTGAGCAAATTCTTTCGCGTCTTTTCCTTGAATCGTGACAATAGGAGGATTATCCGCCAATACAAGATTCTCTATGCCTATATTTTGTATATCAAAACGGATGTCTTTTTGTTCACCGACAGTAACATTTTCAAGTTCGTACTCGATACCGTTTTTCAAGAGCTTTCCATTATGTTTGACCTCCATCTGTACAGGAACCCCAATGCCGTGAAGTATCAGAATAAATGGACTTTCATCCGGATCATTGCTTTTGATTGCAAGACGCGCTTTTTTACTTCCCGAGCTCTTGGGAGTGAAGGAGATATAGAATGTTCCGCCAAGTTTCGGCTTGATACGATCAGGCGGAGTGCCGATGAGAGTAAAATCCCCTGCTTCTACATCAGGACCGGTAAGCGACACGCTGTCCTTCGGGAACAACAAATCTGTGCTTCCGCCGTTTAAGAGATCAATCGGATACTGCGCATTTGTGCCGCCACCAACGACAGTCGGATTAAAATTGATCGAATCCCCGCTTGAAAGATTTTTATAATTGACCTGACCTACTTCAATATCAGGCAGCAGTACATGCAATGTGAATGCAAACGGCTGTTCATACACATACGGCGCGTTGCTGTTCACGGTCAGAACGATTCTTCTCATTGAACCGGCAGGTTTTTTCGGAGTAAACCGCACTCTAAAATTTGTGCTTCCCCCGGGCTCAATGCGAAGCTGTAATGGCTTTTCCGTTATTACAAACTCATCTTTATCTATCTGTGCATCGCCCGACACGAAGGAAAAAATGAATGGTTCATCATCGAGGATAAGGGCATCATCTCCAAAGTTGGTAATCGTAAATGTTTTCTCAATTGGCGTGCCGATCGGATATAATGCCGCATCAATATAAACAGGAAACGACGGGTGATTTTGCACGAGCTGGGAACCCGATGTTATTTTAAGACGCGGCGCTCCGCTTAACCCGCGCAATTGAATCTCGATTTTTTTGCGTACAGGATCATTGGAAAGAATGGTAAGAGTCGCAGTCTTATCTCCGGGAGTCTTTGGCTCAAATCGAATGGAAAACATACTGCTCTCGCCGGGCTTAACTTGGCCAATCAGAGATGAAGAAGGTTCACGTATAATCGCAAAATCTCCATTGTCCGCACCGCTGCCGGAAAGCGCGACCGCGTTTTGCGGCAGTATAAGATCCATGTCTCCGGTATTTTTTATCGTGAAATACGGCTGTAGAAATGTCCATTCCATAGGACCCATATTCTGAGCCAAAGAAGCGCCTCGCTGAAGCGTAACGCGGCCAACATAGATAGACGCGGCGCTTTCATCAAGCGATATTGACTGCAATCCATTGAACAAGTCCAATCGCGGCGCGCGCACATCTACCTTTATGGAAAATGTATAGGAAGGAGTAATGGAATCATTGCTCTGGATCGTTATGGTGGCTTGCTTCTTGCCTAATGCCTTTGGAGTAAACATGATGCCAAGTTCTGTACTTTCTTTCGGCTGCACGGATCGTAATGGTTTTTTTGAGAGCACAAATTCACCAACATCTTTTCCTTGCACTATAATGGAAGGCGAATCAGAAGTGATCTCCAATTTGACATTGCCATTATTTTTTATGCCAAAGATATGCTCTTTCTGATTTTCCGCTTCAACCACTCCAAGATCAATAATCGCACTGGAATCTACTGTAGCGCCATCATGGCTCATGAAAATCTCAGACCATGTCGTATCTGCCGTGAATGTCAATGTGAGATTGGGATTATTAGGATCATTGGTCTGCCAGCGATATAGTATGGATCCGCTGTTTTTTACAGAGGCATTAAATCGCATCACAATATCCGCCTGCTTGCCCGGCTTTAGGGGCGTATCAGGTTTTTTTATCAGAGAAAAACCGTTTGCGCCGCTTACGACTTTTGCTTCTAACAAATCGCCTAATACGAAATCGGAATTGCCGTTATTGATGAGAGTAACCGCAAGGTCTTTATAGAAACCATACGGAACAGCGCCAAGATCAAGCGTAACGCCGTTTTGCACTGTTTCGTTGCCGTTCTTGAGTATCAGCTCAGAGCGCGTTGAAATAGCGGAGAATCCCAGCTGAAGATCGGGAATATCAGGATCATTGGTACTCCATTTATACCCTGCCTCATACGTCCCCTTTCGCATGGGAGCAGTAAACCGCACGATGATATCTGCACTCGCGCCGGGTTTCAACGGCTCACGCGGTTGAGACGTAAGGGTAAAACCGGTAAAAATTCTCGGTTCAGGTAACTTTTTGAGGCTTAAATCAGCAGTGCCTTTGTTCTTCACCGTAATCGTCAGATCTTTGGAAAAGCCGGATGGTACCGCGCCAAATGGAATTTTATCCTTGAGTTTTCCTATCTCCTGCCCGTTCATTTCAAACACAAGTATGGGTCTTGGTTGTGCTTCTGCCGCCTTCAATGTAAAAGTGGTCTGCTCTTTGTCAGGATCATTCGACTTGAAAGAAAGCACGCCCACATGCTCTCCCGGTTTTTGTATGGCAGAATAGCGCAAAACGATATCTGCGGATTTAGCGGGCTCTATCCCCTCAGTAGGTTTTGAAACAATCGTAAACGCATCAGACCCTACCAATGTAAAATCATACAGCATGAGATTTGCATTACTGCCGTTATTGGAGACGCTTATTGTTGTTTCTTTAGACTCTCCGCTTGGCACAGTAGCAAAATCAATGGAATCTCCATTTTTTATTTCATTTCCTCCTTGTGTAAGTACCATGTCCAATTTCCATACGATCGCTTCGAATACCAATGAATACAATGGTGCGGCGAAATTATTTGTTTTGAAAGAATATTCGGCCTTGTATGTACCTGCTTTCTTGGGAGCAGTAAACCATATCGTGGGAGCGTATAAAGTATGGCCCGGATAAATATCAAACGGATCTCCAATCTTACCGCCGGTATATCCTTCGCCTTCAATCTTTGGATTAGAAAGCGTAAGTTTTCTATTTCCAACATTTTGCAAACTTATCACGGCGGCCATCGCTTGGCCAGGAGCAAGAAGTCCCAATCTCCATACATCGCCCGGCTTCTTTTCTGTCCAAATCGAAGTACCATCTGATATTCCTTTCACTTTGAGAGTTGGTTCCGCCACAAACGCTTTTACATTCACTGTAAATGTTTTTTTGTCAGGGTCATTGCTCATCCAAAAAATTTTAGCCGTTTTCTCTCCAAGTTCTTGCGGAGCAGTAAAGGTTACTACTTCTTGAATTGATTTACCGGGTTTTGCTGCGACTACCTCATATTCA
>CAZKXN010000030.1:5594-7097 GCA_964556905.1 uncultured Gammaproteobacteria bacterium | reverse complement strand
TCAAACCCATCAGGTCCTCCGGAAATAACTCTCTTCCCTTTGAAGGAAAAAATATTGTCAAATGGATTGGGTTGATCTTCTTTAATTCTGGTTCTTAAAACAAGATCAAAATTTCCTGCATTTTCCATTGTCAGCGAGATCTCTTTCGTATCACCAGGCTGAACATCTCCAAGAAAAACAATAATATCTTCCTCTCTTATCTCTTCATTATCTTTAAAAACTTTCATCCGCGGCGTCACTCCCTCGCCCTCCAAATTCAATACAAATTGGCTGGTGTCCTCATCATCCGATGATATAGAAAGGACAGCTGTTTTTTTTCCAACGCTTTTTGGAACAAAATACACTCTAAAAATACTCTCTTCGCCGGGCTGTAATTGTTTTTTCTCATCAGACCGATAGAAAGTATATGAACTTTCCGTGTCAGTAAGTTTTATTGGATTATCCCCTATAAATGTCAAAACTCCTGTACCTGTATTTCTTATGTAAAATCTATGCAGTTGTACGCCGTTGATAAGAGGCGACGGTCCGAAAAAATGTTTTTCCCCACTCGTCAAATCCTTATTCCATTCATTTATCACAATATTCGGACGCGTAATCGTAGCCGTGATCGGAAAAGTAAACTTCGGCGCATTTGGATCATTAGTGGAAAATGAGAGTTCGGTTTTTGCAGTATCTATATTTTTATCCGATGCCATAAACTGCACCGTGAGCATTCCGGACTCTCCCGGTTTCACAATGCCCTTAAAATCGTCTTTTACTTTGAACGCATCCGACCCTTTAAGTGCAATGTCTGAAACCTTTAGATCGCCATTCCCGCTATTTGAAAGCGTAAGCGCAATATCTTGAATTTTTCCCGTACTCACGTTCCCCGCATCGATCGCATCGTTATCTTTATATTCCTTTTCTCCGATAGACACTTTTACTTTAGGGTCTCCCAACCCTGTGGTAAATTTCCATGGGCCGCCGCGCACTTCAGCATCCCCCTGTCTGCCGACCACGCTCCAATAATATTGGGTATTGCTCTTAAGCCCATCGGCAGTGAATGAAGTGTTCTCAAGCCCGCTTACGACTTTTTTCAAATCACTATACTCAGTGCCCAGATACACTGAATACGCTGAGAGATTTCCTCCTTGCGCATTCCATTCCAATTCAACAGGAAATCCTTTTGTTGTGGTTTCTATAGCAGGCTTGAGTGGCGTGAGACGGTACTGTCTGATTTTTGTAAAATCACCTCTGCTCACCATTTTTGTTTCATTAAAATACACGGTAATAGCTCCGTTGTCATCATACGCACGCGGTCTGTCATCATAAATGTATCTCAATGGTGAAGTAATGGAATTTCTAAATAGCAAATCAGTGCCATTGAAAAACACATAGTACAGACTTATCTTTGTTTGTCCCTGCGGCCACGACATCAATGAATACAAAATGTGGTATGACCCATCTTGCGTACGCACGACATTATGGTTTCTAACGTCATAATCAGCCGGTGCCTCAACAACG
>CAZKXN010000030.1:0-5584 GCA_964556905.1 uncultured Gammaproteobacteria bacterium | reverse complement strand
GATTCCCGCTTTTCACCTTCAAAAGAAAATCGCAAGTATCTAAAATCATACCGCCAATTTCTCTTTTCTCCTCCTTTGCGAAAAAAAAGCTCATACATATTATCTCCATTCGCAAAGAGCGTCGGATAAAAGGCCCCTCTCGCATACTGATTGATAAACCATAGATATAACACGGCATCCTTTTTGGGAAAGTTGCGTTGCGCAAGCGCAGAATCAAGATCTTCGCGCGTCTTTATAGAAGGAAGCCACTGGTATAGGGTTGAATCTTGGGGATCATTTTTTACAATATCCGAGCGAACCGCTTCAATGCCATCAACTCCGTCAAGTTCTTTTTTGGATATTGTCAGCGGCACTATAGGCGCAGGAGCTGTCCATTCGCCATTCTGTTTCTTTTGCGCAAAAAACTGCTCTGACTCGCTGTACACTATAACCGGCTCTTGGTTTTCTATTGCAAGCACAGGGATTCCGCCGTCCTTTGTCAAAGTTTCCGAATTAGACCAATTTCCGTTTTTCCACTCACGATACCATACACGTTCAACACCGCTTCCGCGCTTTTGTGAATATCCTTGTGTCCATGCGATAAACACATCGCCATTGCCGTTGACCGTAAGAGTAGAATTACGAGACATAGTGTCATCAAACGACACTTGCTCCCGCGCGATTACGGCGCCGTTTGCAAATTGAAGATAATAAATCTCATTCAAATCCAGATTGTAATAATTCCCGTCTGCATACCGCGCGAATGTAATATGAATGTTTCCGTTTTGCCCTTTTACTGCCCTCACCTGATCAAAAATGGCATTGTCGTTTTCATTCGGCTGGTACTTATATTCAATGATTGCTATGGGATCGTTCCATGCGCCGTTTTTATATTTCCTGTACATAATGCGGCGGTCCTCTCCCCCGCTTGGGCCTGACCGGTCAAACTCACGATAGATTACCTCGCGCGAGCCGTCTGGATTTGCAAAAAGCTCATCAGTATATGCATACCAACCGGCAAGCGGTCGCGGATCTATGAGCAGTTCCTTTCGCTCATTCTGCCATGGATACGGCCGCGCAGGCGAAGGATCTACAATTCGGAATGACTGCGATTCGGCAGTTCCGCATGTACGCGCGGTATCGCAGTACGAAACCAATATCCGCGCTTCTGTTGATTCAAATTGCGCGTTTTCCAAAAGAATATACTCAACAGATGTAATGTCTGGTGCAGTGTATCCTTTTATAAACATAGGATAATCCGTGTCATTGTATCTTAAACGCACGGAAGAAATTTCTCGGATAGGATTTGCGGACTTGATATTCCATGTAATTTTTTTCTTTTCTCCAAGGTTCCATGTGTTGCCAACTAGGCCCTCTACTTCCACTTGTCCTGTTGGTTGAGTGCCGTCCAAAATTTCAAACGGCCCCCATTCTTTTGGCGCAGACGCATTGCCGACATAGTCATACCCGACCGCTTTGATCTTAAACCCTTTTCCTATAAGCTCTTTTGGTATGTCCCAATCAAACACTGCTTGATGCGGCGTCGTAGGTTGAGATTGGAAAAAATGCCATTGCTCGTCGTTTGGATCAAAATACCAGAAATCCGCGTGATCAAGATGGATATTGTCTAGCCCTGTAGTAAATACCGTCCATTTGGTTTGGTTTTTTACGGCAGAACCTTGCAATGGCCACAGAATCTCCACACGATCAAGCACTGGCGGTTCAGAATCCGGCTTTACACGGGTAAGAATCCGTACATCTTCGGTAGTGCCACCGGGCTTGATTGTAAACGGAGTAAAAAGTTTTTCATAATAGGGCACCTCAACAGCCGCTGCTGTTATGCCATGAGGAACATTCTTAAATTCAATAGATCCGTTTTTATCGCTTGACCCTGATATGGCGTATCCCCAAGAACTGACATTCGGAGCTGCCTGCGCATTCACTGTTATTGTTCCCTTTGCGATACCTAACCCTTTCTTTGGATCAGCGCTTAGTTCTATTGTCGCATAATCCGCAATATACTCTCCCCTGATTTTGTCTTTGTAAAGCGCTTCAACGGAAAACTCGTATGTTTTTCCTTCCAAGAAAATTTTTTCCCATAATAAAAATGCTCCATTTCTGAACATCGCAGTCTGATCTAAACATTGCGCAACGCGATTCCATAGTGCCTGACCTTTTTCACGCATAAGCACATTAAGACACCCACGATTCTGGTCATCTTTCACAGGCCATCGCACATTTACAGCAGGATTCCCGCCAATATCCCATTTCTGGATTATCTGATACATAGGCAGAGCTGGCTTGCCGCTTGGGTCAGGTAAAAATTCCATTTCCGCATCTTTCCAATTATTTTGTGGTTTCTCGTCTTCTCGCACGTCAAGATAGAAAAGAACCTGCGTTTTTCCTGACATCCTATCCCCTACTGCCTGCGGAAAATTGACATTGATGACTTTAGTTTCGCCGGGAGCAAGCGTGGTAAATGGCACAGGCGTTCCTTTCAATGATGTTTTTCCGAGTTGCTCTTTTCCATTTACCGTGCAGACAACCTCGGTTATGCCTGAATCTGTTTGGGTGGGCTTACATTCCATAGATACCTTCCGTATGCCGGTTTCTGACATCAAAACATTGTCAAAGAAAGCATACATCTGATTGAAAGACGCTCCTGTAATGCCCTCATTTTTCACAGTAACAGCGATTGTGAATGGCGCGCGGCTCACGAGGCTGCCTTTCTTGGCAATATCTGTAATAACCAAATCGCCTCTGCGAACTGCTCGCACTCCTGCGAGTGTGGCATAGAGCGAGTGTCCGAAACTGCCATCCGCATATTGAAAATCAGCAAGTTTCGCACGCAACAATTCCTGCTCGCCCGGAAACACGTTGTACAATTCAAACACCCGCAGTGTCATTGCGTAATCGCTTGCGACATCGCTTCCTTTCAGCGCGCCGCTTTCAGAGTCTATATTCTTTTTCAAAAATGTAAGCGAGGCGTCAATTTTTTCTTGCACGGTTACCACGACCCCTTCATTGGCAGAATCCTGAAGCTGAAGATCCCAAATAGGCCGAAGATACTCTACAGTCTTTGCAATAAGGTAATAATTTGGAGATCCTTCGGGCATATATCGCAATGAACCGTCTTGCCCAACCTGATCGACGACGAAAAATAATGCTGGTGTGAGCTTTTTTATGCTCTCGTCAGTGCCAATACCCCACATTGCCCAAATAAATTCCGAAGTGGTGAGCACGTCACTTGTATACCCTTCTTTAATGCCAAACCCTCCATTGGTATTTTGCAATGCATACACTTCTTTTAATAAGTCCTGATAGGGCTCTTTGAGGGCAACGAGAAGGCGAAGTTTTGTGATTTTTTCGCGTGTTGTGCGAGGAGCTGTATTTTTCAAATATGCAATCACTTGATCATATTGATCATTATTGGTGCGATTCATCTCGCTAAAAAGAAGAGCGGCGTCAGAAGAAATATCGTATACATTCTCCTCGCCAAAGCTCCCATCATCATTTTGCATCTTGGAAAGATAATACAGCGCAAAATCTGCCGTGTTATCCTCAATGCCTTCGTACCATGAAATCAATTGCGATGATGCGTTCGCTTTTTCAAGCCCAAAAAGAAAGCTGACAAATTTCTTGATAGTAATGCTTATCTGTCTACCGAGAGATGGAATAAACGAAGACTGCCCGTTTGCTGAATCGGGAAGTTCCTTTTTTTCCAACCCCTCAAGCGTTGCAGAATCAAGGGATTGCGCTTCTTTTGGAGTCTGTGTTTTGACGACTTCTGCTGTGATGTCTTCTGGTTTGATAGGAGCAACTGCTTTTGATTCAGAAACAGGGGTAATTGAATCAGGATCTATGGTAATAATTTGCTCGGGGGGAGGAATGGTATCTTTTTCTTCTTCTTTCGGAAGAAGCCCTTCTGTTTCAAGAATACGTTTGATGTCATACGCGAGTTTTTCTTTCATGCGATTTTTATCCTCTGCTGACACTTCTTTGGATTGCTCACGATACTGCCGCACCAAATCCTGCACATCTAACGGCACGCCATAATTCTCCATGACGCGATCACTGCTTTTTTTCTCTTGCTTGAGAGTAAAATTTTTCACTTCATTAAACCTTTGCTGGTCCAGAAGCTCCTGCGTTTTGCGAACATATTCTTCCCGATCCTGTGGAAGCGTTGCTTCTTCATCCCAATCAACGACTGACCAATCAAATAGAGGAGGGTTTGCGTCTTCTGGAAATGGAGGAAACCCATTCTGTGCCATTTCGAGGTCAGAAGCCGAGCCTGCCTGGCTTGCAGGCAGAAAGTTTTGATCAGAAACGCCCAAAGCGCCGGGATTCCCTCCCGCTACCGCCTCTGCCTCTTCAACAGCAAACGCAACCACGGGCTGAAGATCGAGTACAACCAGCGCAAGGATCAGGATACTACAAATTGTGCGGCGAAGATTAAACATATTACTTATTTATTGGCCTATATTCCTTTGTTATTTGATCTGGTTTATACTTTTTTTTCTTATCTTTGATACTCGGATATAATTCGTCTGGTTCATTTACGAATTGAACTGTCGTGCGGTCAATTCCTTTAATTGGATGCAAAAAGTAGTCGCCTTCCCAATAGTGCCCGATTCTATCTCGCGTACCATGGATAAAACTATACACATTGTTTTTATCTTCATAGAAATAATCTGAATTTGTAAAGAGTTTTTTAAACGATCCTGCATCAATGTCATCAAAAAATGATAGTTTTTGTTCTTCTTCATTCTCTTGATACGCCCATACTTTTTCAGTGTCCTTCAAGATTGCAAACCCTTCGCCTCCACTCACCACGGTCACTGAAGATGCGTCAATGTCGGGAACGGTAAGGAGCATGGTATTGCGGATGTCATGGTGCCATATGTGCTTTTCATCTTTAAATAACTGCTTTCCTGCAAGACGGACAAAGGTTTTTGGATCAGTGCCTTCAATCTTTCGAAAGAGCGGTTCTGCCTGATCAGAATATCGAATCCATATATCAGTATCTGTAGAACATACATGCTCAGACAAGCACCGTATAAAAGGTTTTTCCATGTTTTGCAATTTTACACCGATCTCATTATCTGCCAGCCATGTAGAAAACTTGTCAGAAAAATATGATGAGCCAATTTCTTGAAATGAAGCAGGATCAACATTGTCAAACCGGAGAAGTGCGTCCCCTCCTAAATACGCATACTTCCAAAGAGAATCCTTATCGCCAAGTGTTCGAGGGATTTCTGTCGTAAGTGTTGTCGATTCCGGATCAGCACCTTCAAGCCGGTGCAAAACGCCATCCCGATCGGAGCGATACACGTTGCTCTTATCTTTAAATATATGCATCCCTGCAGAAACCCATCCAAGGTATTGAACTGTATCACGATCAAGAAAGTCTGCTTTCTCCAACGAAGAAGTTTTACTATTATGCCAATACACGGAAGTATTGTCCTTTCCGATAAACACTTCATGCTCATTTGCTACGATCTCAAATGTATCGCTGTCAATAAAAGAAGGTATGGTGCTCTTGAATTTCTCAGTATATTGCTGAATGGAAGATAATTGAGAATAAAATGTATCTCTGTAACATATA
>CAZKXN010000029.1:0-12968 GCA_964556905.1 uncultured Gammaproteobacteria bacterium | reverse complement strand
GCACACAGATATGGTCCGTGTATCAGTATTGACGCTTGCGATATTAAGATTTTTTATTGTGACGCGGTCAAATCCCATGCGGCCGCCCATGCGCTTTCCTTTCAATACATGCTGTACGCCTCCTGCTCCGATAGAACCTGGCATCCGCTCTTGATCCTTATGTCCATGCGAAACCGGATGCCCATGGAATCCATGGCGTTTGACAACACCGGCAAATCCTTTCCCTTTTGAAATGCCTGTAACCTGCACACGATCTCCTGCTGAAAATGAAGAAAGAGATATTTCCATTCCACGTTCTACTCCTTCTGCCGAAAGGACGCGGAATTCTTTAAAGAAACGAAAGCCCGCATTATCTGTTATGTGCGACAAGCCCTTGATATGCCCTCGCAGAGATTTTGAAAGTTTCTTTTTTATCCCCGAACCAACCTGCACGGCAGTGTAGCCGTCCTTTTCTTTTGTTTTGACTTGCGTAACCACGCAGTGGGTTACAAACACCAGCGTGACTGGCGCAACAAAACCGTTGTCATCAAAGGTCTGGGTCATGTTGAGTTTTTGTCCGAGTATAAATTTCATACTTTATATTATTGCCTTGAAACTAAAGAACCGGATACAAAAATCCGGTTCGCATACTAAAGACAGTTTGCAGATGTGTCGCTTTAGAAATTTTGCCGTTTTTTTGTCAGAACCGCTCCTTTTAAGCCGCTTGGCCGTTTCGCATAAGCACTTTCTTCCAAAAGAAGAGTTATTTAGACGTCACGGTGCGGATTGTTTTTGCTTTGCTATATCATTTTTACTTCAAGGTCCACGCCAGCCGGAAGGTTGAGATTTGTAAGCACGTCCGTGGTTTTCGGCGTTGGATCAATGATGTCAATTAATCGTTTATGAATTCTCATCTCAAATTGATCTTGAGCATCCTTTTTTACGAACGTTGCCCGCAAAACTGTATATTTATGCTTTTCTGTAGGCAGAGGAATCGGCCCGTGGACAGTAGCGCCGCTTCTTTGCACCGCATCAATAATAGCCGCCGCGGACTGATCAATGATTTTGTGATCGTATGCGCGGAGCTTAATCCGAATCCGCATGCGATCTGTTTCATCTTCTTTTCGCTTCTGAACTAAAGGGGCCGCAACAGCAGACATTCGTATGAATTATTTAAGGATCTTGGTGACAACTCCGGCTCCAACCGTGATTCCGCCCTCGCGAACCGCAAATCGTTGTTTCTCTTCCAATGCTATGGGCGAAATCAGCTTGGCGGTAATGTTTACTGTTTCTCCCGGCATAACCATTTCAGAGCCCGCAGGCAATGACATCACTTCACCTGTAACATCAGTGGTGCGGATGTAAAATTGAGGTTTGTATCCCTTGAAAAACGGCTTGTGGCGGCCGCCTTCATCTTTAGAGAGAATATACACTTCAGCTTCAAACTCTGTATGAGGAGTTACAGTGCCTGGTTTTGCAAGAACTTGCCCGCGTTCAACTTCGTCTTTCTTTGTGCCGCGAAGCAATAGTCCCGCATTATCTCCGGCTCTGCCCTCATCAAGCGTTTTGTTAAACATTTCTATTCCGGTGACAACTGTTTTGGTAGTTTCACGCAAACCAACGATCTCTACTTCTTCGTTTATTTTGATCATTCCGCGCTCAATTCTCCCTGTAACGACCGTGCCTCGGCCTTCTATTGAAAATACGTCTTCCACAGGCATTAAAAACGGTTTTTCAGTATCGCGAACCGGTTCAGGTATATATGTGTCAAGCGCTTTAAGAAGATCAAAAATTGGTTTTGACCACTCCTCGCTTGACGGATTTTCCAGCGCCTTAAGCGCGGATCCGCGAATAACCGGAATCGTATCTCCCGGGAACTCATATTTTTTAAGCAAGTCGCGCACTTCTTCTTCAACAAGATCAATAAGCTCTTTGGAGTCTTCAGACAGCGCGTCCACCTTATTCAAGAATACAACGATATACGGAACTCCAACTTGACGGGCAAGCAAAATGTGCTCGCGAGTCTGCGGCATCGGACCGTCTGTCGCGGATACAACTAAAATAGCTCCGTCCATTTGCGCGGCGCCGGTAATCATATTCTTTACATAATCAGCATGTCCTGGACAGTCAACGTGCGCATAATGTCGGGGTTCGCTTTCATATTCAACATGGGCGGTATTTATAGTAATGCCGCGTGCCTTTTCTTCCGGAGCGGCATCAATCTGATCAACGGTCTTTTGCGAGGCTTTAAATCCATGCGCTGCCAAAACCTTGAGAATAGAAGCTGTCAATGTGGTCTTCCCATGGTCAACATGACCAATGGTTCCAACATTTACATGCGGTTTAGAACGTTCAAATTTTTCTGCCATACAATTATGAATGCGTTTTAATGTTTAAAAATTGCTATATTGGTTTAGGTGTAGTATATCATGGGGGCTCGGCATGTCAATGGTGGCGTTTGGTTAGTCTTTTTTTATAATGGATTCTACGATATTTCTAGGGGTTTCAGCATAGTGCGAAAACTCCATGCTATAGCTTGCCCTGCCTTGAGTCATGGAGCGAAGTTGCGTCGCATATCCGAACATTTCAGCGAGAGGCGCGAACGCATCAATAACCTTTATTCCGCTTCTCTCTGACATTTCGCGAATCTGGCCCCGCTTTGCATTGAGGTCGCCTATAACTTCTCCCATGAATTGTTCCGGCGTGAGAACTTCTACCTTCATGACGGGCTCTAAAAGCACTAAACCCGCTTTTTTGCACGCTTCTTGAAACGCAAAAGAACCTGCCAGTTTAAAAGCGATTTCAGAAGAATCCACTTCGTGGTAAGAGCCATCATACACAGTTGCCTTTACGTCAATCAATGGATATCCGGCAAGAACGCCCCTGCTTGTTGCCTCTTTCACGCCTTTTTCAATAGCGGGAATATATTCTTTTGGTATTGAACCGCCCTTTATCTCATCATCAAATTCAAATCCTTTTCCCTGCCCCAAGGGCTCCACGCGCAAAAAGCAGTGGCCATACTGGCCACGGCCGCCTGACTGGCGAATATATTTTCCTTCTCCTTGGGCGGATTTTCTGATTGTTTCTTTGTACGCGACTTGCGGCTTTCCAACATTGGCTTCCACCTTAAACTCCCGCTTCATGCGATCAATAATAATCTCAAGATGAAGCTCTCCCATGCCGGAAATAATTGTTTGCAGTGTTTCTTCATCAGTGCGCACGCGAAACGTGGGATCTTCTTCAGCAAGTTTTTGCATCGCAACGCCCATACGCTCCTGGTCTGCTTTTGTTTTTGGTTCAATGGCAACGGAAATAACCGGTTCGGGAAATGAAATGCTTTCAAGGACAATCGGATGATCTTCGTTGCAGAGCGTGTGTCCGGTAAAAGTATTTTTCAACCCTACTGCAGCGCCGATATCCCCAGCATACACTTCTTCTATCTCTTCCCTGTCATTGGCATACATCCGCACAATGCGGCCGATACGCTCGGTATCCCCTGTTGTTGCATTGTACACATACGATCCGGCTGAAAGTTTCCCTGAATATACGCGAAAAAAACATAATTTTCCAATAAAAGGATCTGCGGCTATCTTAAATGCAAGCGCTGTAAATGGCTCGCTATCATCGGTTTTGCGGATAATTTCTGTATCAGGATCGCGCGGGTGGAAACCCCTTACAGGCGGAACATCAAGCGGAGAAGGAAGATAATCATTGACAGCGTCAAGCAAAAATTGCACGCCTTTATTTTTCAACGCGCTTCCGCACATCACTGGAATGATAGTGCCTTTGATACAGCAAACCCGCAATACTTTTTTAAGAGATTCCAAAGGTATTTCCTCGCCTCCAAGATATGAGTTCATGAGGTTCTCGTCATTTTCTATAATCACCTCAAGAAGGTTCCGGCGATATTCTGAAAATTTTTCTTTCATATCGTCCGGAATAACGGTCTCCTCAATGTTTGTGCCAAGCTCATCTTTATATATGTATGCGCGTTGCGTAAGCAGGTCAATAACTCCAATAAACCCGTCTTCAACTCCTATGGGAAGCTGGATTGGATATGCTCTTGGCGAAAGGCGCTCGTGGATGGACTTGAGATCCGCATAAAAATCCGCGCCAGTTCGATCGAGTTTATTGACAAAACAAATACGCGGGACATCAAATTTATCTGCTTGGCGCCATACTGTTTCAGATTGCGGCTCTACGCCTGCCACTCCGTCAAATACAACAACTCCTCCGTCAAGCACACGCAAAGAACGCTGAACTTCAACTGTAAAATCAATGTGCCCTGGTGTGTCAATAATCGTGAAACGACTTCCTTTCCAAAAACACGTTGTAGCCGCGGCGGTTATAGTAATGCCGCGTTCGCGTTCTTGTTCCATCCAATCCATTGTTGCTTCTCCTTCATGCACCTCGCCGATTTTATGCTTTTTGCCTGTATAAAAAAGAATGCGTTCGGTGACAGTAGTTTTTCCAGCGTCAATGTGGGCAATAATTCCAAAATTACGAATTTTTTCCAAAGGATATTCGCGCGGCATAAATTATCGGGAAAAACGGGCAAAATGCGCAAATGCGCGATTTGCTTCTGCCATTTTGTGCACATCGTTTCTTTTTTTCATCGCATCGCCTTCCTTGTTTGCCGCGCCAATGAGTTCATCAGCAAGTTTTTGCGCAGTGGGCCTTCCTTTTTTTGTTCGCACTGCGTTTAGGATCCAACGGAACGCCAATGCATACTTGCGGTCTCCGCGCACCGGATACGGAATTTGATAATTAGCGCCCCCTATGCGACGGCCACGCACCTCAAGCAAAGGCATGACATTTTTCACTGCTTCATCAAATACATCAAGGGGACTTTTCTTGAGTTTTTGCTCTATGATTTCAAAGGATTGATACACAACTTTTTGGGCAACAGTCCTTTTGCCTTCACGCATGACGTAATTGATAAATTTGGAAACCAATATACTGGCGTACTTGGGATCAGGAGTAAGTTTTCTTTTTTGTGCTTGTCTTCCGCGCATTTTTATTTAGGGTTTAGGGTAAGGGGTTTATGGTAGATAGGGTTTGGGGTAAAGGTGGTCCGCGAACGCCACGGCCAGCTGTTTTAAACGGCCCCTAGCCGCTATACGCCGCATTCTATTTCTTTGGTCTTTTTGATCCATATAAAGAACGCCCCTGGCGACGGGTCTCTACGCCGGTGGTGTCGTAGACTCCCCTTACAATATGATAACGAACGCCCGGGAGATCTTTAACACGGCCTCCACGCACAAGAACAATGGAGTGCTCTTGGAGGTTGTGGCCGATTCCCGGTATGTACGCAGTCACTTCCATTCCATTGGAAAGCCGCACGCGCGCTATTTTGCGAAGCGCCGAGTTCGGTTTTTTGGGGGTGGTGGTTGTAACTTTTACGCACACTCCCCTCTTAAATGGGCTGTTGATCTGCGTCCTGCGACGGCGCAATGTATTTAAAACACTATCAAGAGCAGGTGACTTTGATTTTTTTGCAATTTTTGCGCGACCCTTGCGGATCAATTGGTTTACTGTTGCCATCTAAAAATATAAATAAAATAAGGCCTTTGGCAGGCCAGCCATGTTTTTACCTAAGAACGATACTAGTATAAGGAATTCTAAAAAACTGTCAATTGAAAAGTTGTGAATTATCAATACGCATCTTTTCGGTGACGGATTGCATATACAAAAACATGGTTCTCTTCCACTGTATACAGCACCCTGTAATCGCCGATACGAAGCCTATATGCCCGCTCACTTTTCAAGCGCAATGGATTGTCGCCTCGGGGAAATGGATTGCAAGAAAGAATCGCTGATATCTTTTGCGCGATATTACGTTGTTCATGTGTCGCTATCTTCTCAAGTTCCTTTACCGCCCGCCGCTCAATATGAACCTCATGCATATCTACTGGCAAAGGAGCGAATTGAGGGGGATAAATCGAGCGCCGCGTTTTCTTTTCTCAATAACTGCATAATCGGGATCGCCTGTCGAGAGAGGTGCTATATTATATTCCGCACTGCCGACCACAAACCGATCGCGGATAATGTCGCGAAAAAATTCACTCCTGCTTGAATATTTTCTTTCTCTTATTTCCCGGTCAATCACCTTTGCGAGCGCCTGATTGATTGAAATATTATAGTTTGGCATATGACGTATCCCATTTTTGAATAAACAAAATGTAGCATTTTATGCTATATTTTGTCAATAGTTTAATGATTTGACAGGTGAGAGAGGTGTGGAACAAAACACAGGCCGGTAAAACGGCCTCTGTGCGCCGTATCTATAAAAACGGTCTATTTTTTTGTCTTATCAACCGCATTCACAACAATATATTTAACATGACTGTCTAACTTTCCCCCTCCGCCTGCTGATAATCTTAAGCAATCAATGCCGTATCGACGCGCCGTTTCATTCAGATTTGTTTTGTGCGCTTGTTCGCCTTTAGGCGCGTCTTTAGAAAAAATGTTGGCATGAATTGCAGTAAAATCCAATTCTCCTTTTTCGCTTAAGTCTATACTCGCCAAAGAACAGTTGCGAATGTTTGTTTCCGCCGTATTCCATTTTAATGTAATTTCTTTTTGCTTATTCATATTTATCACTCGCGAAGACCCATCGGCTGTAAAAGCAGAAATGAGAGGAAGTTTATCAGCGCTAGAAAGATAATCATCTATGACAGATGTAGCTGCAGGAGAAACAGCATCCACAATAACATCTTTTTTCTCTTCCGCGCCGCCAACTGTTTTACAGTTCAACGAGTACTGTGTTTTTGATGTGTTTTCAACAATATACGCAAACGGCCCTGTAGTTTCTTCTTCTATCTTGTCTTTCCAAATCATTGTCGCATATGACCATCCTCCCCCATCTCTTGCTCTAGCGGCATACAGAACGCATTCTGCAGGTGATTTTTCTTTTAGCTTCCAATTTAGTTTCACTAATTTTTGTTTTGGAGCGGAAAAGCTGTTTTCCTGCCCGTTCGCCGTAAAAGAAAGAATGTATGGTTCTGGTTTTGCAATTTCATACTCCTGAAGCGTCAAATTTTTGCCGCCTGTGATATCGCCGGCACCTGACACGCTCACATAATCAAGTATGAGTGCGGCTTTTACTTTATCCGGAGCATTGCTTGCCACATCTGCGTAAATACCTATGGGCTTTTGCTTTCCACTCGTGACAGACAAACTGGCTGAAATAGTTACAGAACCATCTGAATTTGATTCGGACTCAACATCGGGAAGAATAGTATTTCCTAACTTAAGCACAAAATTCTCAAGATACGGCTCGTATTTCCCCTTGCTGACTCCTGTGCTTTTACTGCTTATTTTCACTTCAATCCAGTCGTAACCCACGTCGTAATCGGATTTTTCAAGTCTTACTGCTAATAAACCTATTCTTTGATTTGCGGATCCTGCCTTTATTGAGATTGGCTCTTTCGTATTTTCTTTTTTAACAGAAAGCGTTGGTTTTATTTTTTCCCCCACAAGCACCATAACTCCACGATAATCCGGCAGGAATTTTTCTGATATAACAAAATTACACCGAATTGTATAGAAACGTGATTCATTCGGCTTCAGCGTCATCCAGCCGCGATTGGGAAAAACAGTTTTACCGGACCATTGGCTTTCAAACACTTCTTTTTTATAATTTGGCGTCTGGTCGTCATTTATTCCGAATGTCCGGGCAGAACACACTGAAGCGCCGGGGAAAAACCACTCAAAATCAATATCATTGCCTGTTTGCATTTTCAGCTTTTTATAAACTGTGGAATTAAGGTTGTATGGTATTTTCTTATCCGCAATTTCCGGCGTGCTTGAAGCGCTCCACACGCCTGCGCGCGAAAGGTCTTCAATAGAGGGTCCACTTACAAAAAAATGTGTTGCAGTAAAAACCGGAAGAGGTGTGCCCATAAACCGTATAGGATCTTTTGCGCCGATAGCTTCTAGCGAAAGCTGGTATGCGCCTCCTTGCGCTTTCCTATCAAATTTCGCGTTTATAACAACTGTCCTTGTCTGTCCCTGACCTATGCTAATAGGACGCCCAAGGTTAATGACAGCTTTTTTATCTTTAAATGGAAAATACTTTGCTTGCGCGCCTTCATAGAGAGCCGCAACTTGCATATCATTGTCAGAGCTTCTACCTTCCCTGCGTACAGTAAAGGATGTGATATTTGCGGTTGGAGCAGCTGTTTTTTCATTTTTAAGAGTAACAATAAATTGAGCTATTCCCGGCACGGCAACAGGAACATTGCCTGATTTGCCGCGATCAGTAGCTTTGACATTTAGGGTAATGCTTACAGATCTTGCTTGATCGTAGTCTTGTTTTGAAACACTGGAAATTTTTGCGAGAATTTGCTTATTGATGGACGGAAAATTCACAATAACATCATACACCCCCGTTTCCCGTAAAGTATATCCGTACTCTTTACGTTCAGCGCCCATAGCAATAAAAACAGATTTCAGGTTATACAATACCGTCAGATCGGACTGAAGCCCTGATTCATTTCTAAAATACACTCTTTGTCCCACGGGCAAAATAGACTCTTGAAGAATAATACGATCTTTGGTCACAGAAATCAGAGACGGTGGCACTGGCCCTGCTTGCGCGACCGCAAGAGACGGTAGTAGAAAAATTGCTGATACTATAAGCGCGCCTGCTATTTGTTGAAACCGCATAATGGTAATTCTTATAAAATTATTTTTATAAGCTTATGATTACTGCGCCCCTGCAGGAGTGGCTGTGTGATCACCCGCATCAAGAGAGCCGAATTTTGTTTCTAATTTGAAGAAAATAGTATAGCTTTGTTTATCGTCAGAACTGCTGTATTTGTATTCATACGCAGACCCTGGCTTTGAAAGAGGATCACCGGGCACTCTTTCCATAAAATACGCAGCGCATCCTGTTTTGTCTGTCTGAAATCCGGCATCAGTATCGCACAGCACAGAATACGACCCTTGGGTGCTTCCTAAAATAAGAATTGCGGCTCCGCTGTCAGGAAACTTTGATTTCTCATTTTCATACACTGCAAGCGCTGTCTGAATAGCCCTTACCTCGCTTACGCGTTTTGCATCCCGCGCTTTTGCGCGGGCGCTGCCCACTGATACAACTGTCACAGTGGCTAAAATGCCGATAATGCCAATAGTAACAAGAAGTTCAACAAGGGTAAAGCCATGTTTTTGATTTTTTTGCATTTTTTAATAAAAGGTATTAAACCCAGACTGTCTAAAAACTGTCCAAATCGCTTGATTTGTCATTCCCGCGAAGGCGGGAATCCAGCGATTATAAGCTTTCTTTGCTAACTGGATCCCCGATCAGGTCGGGCAGGGACAGTTTTTGGACAGTCTGACTCGGGATCTCTAATTGGTAACCCCGCAGCAAGCTGTCGGGGTATTAAAAAGAATAAATCAAAACTAGCGAGAATGATTTTTTCTCTTTTTATAATTATACCATAAAAAACCTAAAAGTGCAAAGATATTGCACGTAACTATTCACCTTTTTCCAATAGAACTATAAATCCCTTATAATTATACGATTTTGCTATTTGATCATCAACTAATGATTTCTTATAAATAAAAGGTTTTAGTGAAAGTTTTGGAAAAAGGTGAATAGTTACATTGCACTGGTCCAAAAACCATATCAGTGGGTAAAATCATAACCCCGGCAAGCCCAGAAGGCGAACAAATCCCCAAAGCGCAAGATCGATAAGGCGGCCAAAAATCGGATATACGCCAAATTCAATAACCAAAAGCGCCAGCAGAATATACGGGCCATAGGTCTCAAGTGCACGGCCAATATACTCGTATCGCGGCGGAAGAAGTCCGAAAAGAATTTTTGACCCGTCCAAAGGCGCAATCGGAATAAGATTAAATACTGCCAAAACAACATTAATAAAAACCATTTGCGCCAAAAACAAAATTAAAAAATTATGGCCGCTAAAAATGGGCAAAAAAACCTTTAACAAAATGCCGCTTGTAAGCGCAAGGACAGTATTTGAAAGCGGACCTGCAAGACCAACAAGCAAAGACCCGTAACGGAGATTCCTCAAATTACGCGGATCAAACGGCACTGGCTTTGCCCAGCCAATCAAAAACGGAGCTTTACTGAAAATCAACAGCGCGGGAAGAATAATTGAACCAAGCAGATCAAGATGCGCAATAGGATTTAATGTGAGGCGGCCGGCATCACGAGCAGTCATGTCGCCCTGAAGGTACGCGGCAAGTCCGTGAGAAAATTCATGAATTGTAATGGATATAAGAATTGCGCTTCCCCCTACGATAAAAGGTAAAAGCGGCGCTATTGCTTCCTGCATTGGAATGTGATACAGTAATAATCTATTATTTTGAGGATTCTTAAAATTATTTTATTGGTATGGCTCGGGAGTGTTTTACATGCAGACGAAGTTCAAAAAAAGCCGTTAGCCGCAGTCATTCTAACATAGGAACACTGCGAAGGCAATACGTGAACCTGCAAAAAAAGTGGATCGCCGGACAAAGCATGCTCATATGCGCGCGATGTATAAAAACAATGAAAAAACAGACTGCCTTGAAAAAATAATTTGGCAGTTGTAAAAATAGACGCGAAAAAAGCGTCTATTTTTACACTAAGGCGCTGTCACGAAATAACATCTTCAAGTTCGCTCATATTTATGTCAGGTTTGCCGGAATAAAAGTTGAAGAATATAGGCATATTTTGAGGATTTTTTCCGGTCAAAGATGACATGAAGATGAGATGAAATTGTGGAGGTTATTTTGTGACAGTGCCTAAGGGCAAGTAATACAACGGCCACATATTCGGGCTGTAGTATACCGGCAGTACGCATGCATGGGGTGCATGTAGAGAGGGTTCGATTCCCTCCAGCCCGACCAAGTTACTGACCTTTCCCATATAGGTTAACCGTGAAAAAATGTATGATTTTGAGTCTGATTCAGGGTCGTAGAAATGAAAAAACCCGCAGGCGTATTATATATATACGATGAGGATTTTTTCGTTGAACGGCCCTGAAGCAGACCAAAATCATAGGCTTTTTCGTTAAGTTATATGGGAAAGGTCAGTAATATGCGCCTAAAAGATTTCAACACACTCTCTGTTCAACGGATGCTTTTCCTTGATGCTGTTAAAAAGCTTCCCCTTCACTCGCAAAAAATTATAGTGCGGGCGCTGAATCTATCTGAACGCGCGCACGGAGTCCAATTGCGCGACGATGGCGCGCTCTACGTAATTCATCCTATCCGGGTTGCATTAAGCTTGCTTCGCGAATTCGGGCATACTTCCCCGACGCTTCTTATAGCTGCTCTCATGCACGATACTGTGGAAGATTGTTCAGTTTCGCTCGCGCTGATACGCCGCGTGTACGGGAAACGCGTAGCTGAAATTGTAAAAGACGTCACAGATGCTCGCCCCGCTCATGAAACAGAAAAACAAAAAACAATTAGAAAGCACACAAAGCTCAAGTTTATACTCATACGCGCGCGCGCGTCTCGAATTATAAAATGCGCGGATCTGCTAGACAATGTGCGGTCTTGGCCGCTCCTTTCCCTCAAGTCATTATCAAGAAAAAAAATACCGCGCTGGCTCAAAGAGGCGAGCATTTCCTATTTTCCTCTTGCGCGCGCCACGGATATGCGCATGTATCGCGCCATTAAAAAAGCGGTTGCGGCCGCGTCTGAAAAATTATAACCCCCTTTTGATTCTTCGCGCAGACTCCATTCCATACGTAACCCAATACCATGGACTGAAAACATAGTCTTTTGCGCGGATATAATTTTGTTCAAAACCGCCAAAGCCGGTTTTGAAAAGCGTAAGTCCCTCCCATGGATGGCGGGAGCGAAAAAAGCGCGCAAACTGATCAAAAATTGTGCATGGGTTTTTATGTGCTAGGCCCCAAAAATTGTAGTATTCGCAGTCCCGTCTTTTTGCTTCGCGGATTGCTTCAAACTGCAAAAGATACGACGCCGGAATCTTTGGATGAATAAGCGACGCGGCTCCGTGATGATAAAACGCTGAAAAAGAGGTAAATACAACAATAGCGGCCGCAAGTATTTCACCTTTGTACTCCGCCAAAAAAATCTGCGCGTCGCTTCCATGCCCGCCTTGAAATCTTTCAAGCTCTTTTTTGATGTATGAATACGAAAAGGGCGTAAAGCGCTGTCTGGCAACTGTTGCAAGATAAAGGTCATAAAATACTTTCAATGCTGAAGAGTTTTTAGCCATGCGGATACTCACACCATCCTTCATCGCTTTGCGTATTGAGTAGCGCGTGGTTTTGCGCATTGAGCTTATTAACTCTTCTTGGGAGGGGCGAATGTCAAGAATCCACGCTCTCTGTGGATGAGCATGAATTGGCGCGTCTCTAAATCCTTCCTGTTCAAAAATTGAATCATTCTTTGAATCAATCAAAAGCAATGGTGCAACACGCAAATACGCGCAAGATTCTTTTCGCGCGTATTCTTTCAAAAAAACGAGCATAGAGCCAATCCTTGCTGTAAGTTCACTAGACACGCTGTTTGCAAACAATGGCCCGTGAGGGCATAACGCAAATGTCCCCTTTTTGCCGTGTATTAAAATCAAAAGAGCGATGGCGACCAAACAATCGTTTTCAAATAATCCAACACGCGACACACGATTGCCTAAACTCTCCTGAAACTCCCCCCATTCCCACGTATGCAAAAACGTATGCGGCCGCACACGTGCAAAAAACGCGTCCCAGACTGCTCTATCATTGATTGTATAGATTTTTTGCACAATATTTAATTTCAACGCAATAAAATTCTTAAATTCCCACAAAAAACAACGAAGCGGCGCGGAGATGAACAATAGATCTTGTTATTCCGGTATTCTCAAAGAATCCAAATACGACTTTATGCACACAATGATGCGCCGCGCATTCTCTTCAGAAATATCAATTGATGTCGGTAGATTTATTGTTGTCGCGCTCTTGCGCTCCGCATTCGGACAAGACCCGTGAATATACATCACTTTTGAAAGCGTCACATCC
>CAZKXN010000028.1:3879-13165 GCA_964556905.1 uncultured Gammaproteobacteria bacterium | reverse complement strand
AATTGCGCTTTTTGCTGCGCTTTTTTTTGCCGACGTTGTGTACTCGCAAGGAGTGGATATAGGCGGGTGGGCATGGAATAGCACATTAGGATGGGTGAGCCAAGGCGGCGCGATATCTGATTCCAAGTCAGAAAAGCGAAATGAAGAAGAGCGCAAAGGGACATTTGGAGTATTGAAATATGACAAAGATCAGAATGGAGAAGAAACGCAGGGACAGGATTTTATTGAAGGATGGTCTTGGTCGTCGCTGTATGGATTTATGTGCTGGGGGAATACGTGCGAAACCCTATGCACGCGCGAGCAGAAAGATGAAGGCCAATGCGCATCGCCGCAAGAAGTTGCCAATCTTTCAGGGTCTATAGATCCTCCACCCTTTACTGATAAAATCACAAAGCCGTTTGCAACTATTACAAAGGAGACAATAGAGGTGAAAGACTATATCAAAATCAAAGAAAAAATTCAGAAAAAAAAGCTTCATGTAGTTAAAGGATGGGCAAAAGTGCTTGTTAAAAAAGATCAAGGTTGGGTAAGTCTAAACGGATGCACTGCCGAGCTTGATAAAAAAGGCGTATGCCCTGAAGGCAAAGACTACGGGATCTATTTTGATCCGGCTACGCGAGAGTTTCGCGGCTGGGCATGGAGCAGTTTTTTCGGATGGCTTGCGTTTAGCGGAAAAACACTCTATGACACGCCGTATGAATTCGTTAAAAACACAAAAGGCGACAAACAATATGAAGTGCGGTTTGACACTGTGTCAGGCAAAAAGGTTGTTGTGACACCGGACGGTTTAGTAGACTTTGATGTTTTTTTAAAAGACCAAAAAAACAAGGATGCGGGATTTAAGAGCAGTGAAGCAACAGCGTGCCTTACTGCGACTCTTTGCAAAAATATCGGCTTTGATGATGTGATCGGGCAAAGCAAGTGGGCGACCAAATATATAGGTCCTTGGTTTCAGACAAAGGGCGGGAGTTTGTTGCGACAGCAAGAAGTCGGCACCACTATTTTTTCTCGGAAAGGGTTTGATCTGCCCAGCGCGGGAGGATTTGCGGCGGAACAAAAATATAGCGGAGTATATGACCAAGAAATAGAAGAGGGTGCGACAAAGAAAATAAAGAAAGGTTTAAGGGGGAGTCTTTTTGCGAATGTGCGATGCGATGTTTTACTTAATGCGTCAGATAAATTAGCATGCGCAATGAAGCGAAATAATCAGGACGATCTTCGCCAAGGGGGACTGTCGCTTGAATTTCCCAAGAAATCGCAAAAAGACAAACAAAAACTTGTGATGACGATCGGCGCATTGCAAAAAAAAGCATTTACCACTGTGCCAGCCGCCGGAAAAAGGAATGTGTACGGGTATAGTGTCAAGCCGATAAACGGAGAGTATGACATGAATAACGTGTGGACAGCGGGACTGCAGGACGTTATATATCTTTACGATGCTTCCGGAGAGTCTGGCGCGGGCGCAAAACCGACAACACTTTTCTTTGGATCACAAACCGAGCGCAATCACATACAATTATATAATGGCGCGAAGAGCGGTGCAGGCACAATAGTTGCGTATGGAGCGGATATTAAAATATACCGTCCTTTTATCTACGAAAAAGGATCTGTAAATGATCTTAAAAAACTTGCTTCAGTCGCGTGGATTGCGATGAAGGATAAAAATAACAAGGGAGGGAATATTATTTTTGACGATTGTATTCCTCCAATGCTCAACATTGATAATCCCGGAATCAACGATCAGGGAAAAACACGGCTAAACGCGGTTCCGCTTGACGGCCTTTTTTTTGCAGAAGGCAAGATTCAGACTGGAAGAGGCAAAGGAAAGGAATGTTTGAAAGCAATTGACGGTTTGGATATTCCCGCGGCAAAAAAAACATTGCTGAAAAAAGCATTCAAAGCTGGCACAGAGCTTGACGCGCCTATTACTATTGAGGGAGTTATGGCGGCGGAAGAATTTGATTTGCAACGCGTGTACGGAGGCATGGATCAAGGATCCGAACTAGTATTGGATACGGGTCGGGCGCACATCAACCCTCCGCCCGGAATTGATGACATTATTCGCTCTCTTCCTAATTAAGTAGAAATTGCGGTTAATCATCAAAGATGACATAGTATGCTGTCCAGTTTTCGCTGGGAATTATACAATGCCGCATACGAAGATTTTTATACTCTCAATTTGGTAAAAAAAGATCATTGGGGATATCTTTGTTCTCTATGCCGTATTTTTTTGTTATACTATACTAATGCCTCTATTTCAGAAAAAAGAAAAAAGTCTTTTAGGCGTTGATGTTGGCACATCCAGCGTGAAGATCGTTGAACTTGAACGGACAAAGGATGGCGTATTTGCATTACTCAACTATGGATTTATTGAACAAATCCAAAAGGAAGCAGAAGGCCTCATACGCGCGGAATCCTCATCTATTGCCGGTTATATCAAGGCGATTCTTGAAAAGACTAAGTTTTCAACCAAACGGGCAAGCGCCGCTTTGCCTACGTACAGCGTATTTTCATCTTTGATCAGTCTTCCTTCAATGTCGGATGACGAGCTTGATTCTGCGATTCATTGGGAAGCGAAAAAAATAATTCCTTTGCCGCTTGAAGATATAGAGCTTGACCCAAAGATTTTGAATGGACGATTAAAAGACAAAGGGGGCTTACAGCTTGGAAAAAAAGAACAAGGCAAGGAAGAGGAAAAGAAAGGCGAGGAGACAATACGTGTTCTTATCACTGGTGCCGCTAAAGACACAGTGCATCGCTATACGGCGATATTTCAGGAAAGCGGACTTGAACTCGTAAGTTTGGAAACAGAAATGATAGCTCTTGCCCGTTCACTTGTGGGAAATGATACAAGTGAGATAATGATTGTAGAGATAGGCGCAAATCTTACAGACATCATTGTTGTTGAGGGGAATGTTCCATTTTTAGGAAGAAGCATTGAAACCGGAGGAGCCGCCATGACTCGCGCGATTGTCGCAAGTCTTGGAATAAGCGATAAGCGAGCGGAGCAATTAAAAAGGGATATCGGCGTAGTCGCGTTTGACGAAGAGTCTGGAGGCGCAGGAGTGCCTGCGATTCTCAAGGAAACTTTGGAGCCGATAGTGCACGAAATCCGCTATACTATTGATCTTTATAAAAATCATCCGGTAACGCCGACAGGCAAAGGCACTGGCTCTCTTGAAAAAATTATTCTCACCGGAGGAGCGGCGCTTCTTCCCGGCATTGTTGATTATCTTTCCAAAGAACTTGATATCCGTGTTATATTAGGCGATCCGTGGGCAGGCGTACAGTATCCGTCTGACTTGAAACCCGTTCTTTCTTCTTTGGGTCCAAAATTTTCCGTAGCTATCGGGCTTGCCCTTAGAGAATCTTAAGTCCTGTACTGGCAAACCTGTAACCTAATTCTAATGGCTGACATAAACTTTTTAAAACAATCCGTAAAAACGCCTTCCATTCCTGAAAAAAAGAATCTGAAGAAAGGAGTGAGGAATTTTTTTCGCCGCAAAGAACTTGGCGTAAATCTCATGTCAGGCGAGATTGTCAAAGAGGCGACCCGACAGATTGAGAAAAAAAATCTCATTCAAATTTTGGTGAGCTTTATTACCGCGTGCGCATTGGCGGGGATTGTGTATGCTGGGATTTTTATATACGGGTATTTCAACGCGAAAAATTTACATCCGATTCAAGATCGTCTGTCGGCAGTCAATAGGGAGATTTCTTTACTGGAACAAAATTCGCCTGCCCTCACTGTATTTCAAAACACCCTCTCTTCTCTTTCAAATCTTTTATCAAACCATCTGTATTGGACTCGCTTTTTAGAAAAATTTGAACAAACGACGCTCAAAAACGTTCAATATGACTCGCTTTCCATTTCTTCCGCTTCAAACGCTCTCACGCTTAACGGCATAGCGCCAAGCTATTCAGATATCGGCAAGCAGATACGCGCATTTCACAATGCGTCATCCACGTTTCCAAAAGTGTCTGTAAACTCGGCAAACGCTATCCTTGATCAGAGCGGACAGGTTGCAGGAGTAAATTTTACCCTCTCGCTTACGGTGAACCTTGATATTATAAAAGGATTAGGCAATGGCACATCAACCCAAAAATAAAGCGCGCGCGCTGATTCTGGATGTGGTCACTCCAATACTTATTGTAGTGGTATTTGGAGGATTGGTTGTTCCTGCGTTTTTATATCTTATCCAGCCGGAGATGAATAAATATTTTCCAGGAAGCATACTTCATGTAAACACGCAGGCGGATATTGTGAGGGCACGCGAAACGTATCTTGCCGACCTTCGCGCGTTTTATGAATTGTATAAAGAAAAGGGTCTTGGCGCTAGTTCAGAGATTTTCACTCTAGTGCCCGAGGGTGCCAAAACAGAAGATCTATTCGGCATCTTTGAAGCGGCTGGCAGTAAGTTTGGCGCAAGTCTTCAAGTAATAGATATTGCCAGCCCTGCTGTTGCAAAGACTCCCCCAAAAGAAAACATTCAGAAACTCATACTTACACTAAAGTACGCAGGGCTTGATTATCCGGCATTTAAAAAGCTTCTTATGTATTTTGAAACGTCAAAGCGATTGACCGACGTTACAGCGTTCAGCTTTGATCCTGTTGGGCGGTTTGCGAGTTTTACCGTAGAAGTGTATTACACGCGTGAGAAAAAATAATATGCCGGAACAAAACAAAAACAAGAAAAGCAGCTTTCCTTTGATCCTTATCGCGGGCGGATTGCTGCTTCTTGCGGCAGGAGGGTATTATGTTTACACAACGTATATTCAGACATCCGCAGAAGTTAAAGATGCGCAGGAGTCTGTAAAAAAATTTCCTCTTAAAAAAATAGATTGGCAAAAAGAGGTGTTTTCGCACGGAGTATTCAAAACATTGACTGTAGAAGTTCCGCGGCATGTTATTATTGACGTTGGAGATGTCGGCAATGATTCTCCTTTTATCACAACACGCTGATTTTTTACGATATGCCAACCAGAGTCATACAATACCTTATTGATAAGAAGAAGATTTCTTCCCAGGATTTGCCCGAGCTGGAAAAAGAATCAAAAGGAAAAAACATTGAACTTGAAGAAACAGTTGTCAAACGCGAGATTGTTTCCGAACAGGAACTCGCGCAGATAAAAAGCGAGCTCTTCGGCTTGCCATTTATTGATCTTGAAAAACTTGAAATTCCATACGAAGTTCTTCATACAATGCCGCAAGCCGTATCGGAAAATTATCATATTATCCTCTACGATAAAAAAGGCGCTGACGTATTCATCGCCATGGTGCATCCGGGAGAGTATCGCATGCTTGAGGCAATGGATTTTTGGGCGAAGAAAGAGGGATACAAGATCAAATTTTCCGTCACCACGCATACGTCGTATCGCGAAGCGCTAAAAGGGTATACCGCGTTTCAAAAAGAAGTGACAGAAGCAATTCAAGTTCTTGAAGATCAAAAGGTAAAAACTTCTGCTATAAAGCCAAAAGGGAAGCTTAGAGAAGTTATACGCAAGGCCCCAGTTACGACAATTGTGGATCTTATGATCCAGGAAGCGGTTGATGTGGGCACTTCCGATATTCATATTGAGCCGGGACAAGAGGAATCGCGAGTTCGTTTTCGCGTTGACGGCGTGCTTCGCGTGTACCTTACATATCCGGCGCATTTCCACTCTTCCATTGTTTCTCGCATTAAAGTACTTGCCAATCTCAAGATAGATGAAACTCGCATTCCACAGGACGGGCGCATTCGCACCAATGTATACGGTCAAGAAGTGAATTTGCGCGTATCAACATTGCCAGTGATGCTTAATGAAAAAGTGGTAATGCGTATTTTAGAGTCAGAGGTAAAGACACCGACTCCGCAGGATCTCGGATTTTGGTATAATGTTCTTGATGATATCAATAAAATCGTTGAGCGCCCAACAGGCGTGCTTTTGGTCAGTGGGCCTACCGGTTCTGGAAAATCCACAACGCTTTTTTCCATGCTTTCGTCATTGAATAAGGAAACAGTTAACATAGCGACGCTTGAGGATCCGGTTGAGTACTATATGAAGGGTGTAAATCAAGTGCAGATCAGCCAGGAAATAGGGCTCACGTTCGCGTCCGGCTTGCGCGCGCTTTTGCGGCAGGATCCCAATATAATCATGGTTGGAGAAATCCGCGACACAGAGACCGCGGAACTCGCTATTCATGCCGCGCTTACAGGGCATTTTCTTGTTTCCACTATTCACGCGAAAGATGTTCTCGGCGTAATCCCGCGGCTTATTGATATGCATGTGGAGCCGTTTTTGATTTCCGCGGCGCTTAATACTATACTTTCGCAGCGTTTGGTGAGAAAAATATGCTCCGCGTGCAAAAAAGAAACTTCCATTCCCGCTCCTTTGGAAAAAGAATTGCGTTCTGAAATTGAAACGATCCCGGAGCCATCCAAAAAAATGCTGGAAGGAATTCAGCTTGAAGGCGCTCTGAAATTGTATAAAGGAGGAGGATCGTCTTGCGATGTGTGCGGCGGAAGCGGATATAAAGGCCGCACGGTTGTTTCTGAAGATTTGGTAATGACACCGGAGCTTACCGATATAATGAATGCTAAATTTTCCATTGAAGACCTTACCAAAGAGCTTAAACGGCAGGGAAAAACGACATTTAAACAAGACGCTATCATTAAGGCCCTTCATGGGGTTACGACAATAGAAGAAGTACTGCGCGTAACTCGTGAGTAGTGTGGTGTGGCGATGATACGCTAAACTGGGAGTTATTCGTTTTAGGGCATACGAACCTGTAATTTATTTTTAATATGGACACAGCGCAATCACTTACTTTTCGCAGGCTTCTTACGGAAGAATTCAAAAAAGGCGCGAGCGATTTGCACTTTACTGTCGGATCGCGCCCGTCAGTTCGGATTCATGGAGCGCTTCAGGTGCTTGAAACAGAAGAATTATCCACAGAAGCTTCTGTGCGTGATGTTATTTCCTCAATTCTTTCCAGCGACGAACAAAGCACATACGCCAAACAGCGCGATTATATTATTACCCGTATTTTTGATGACAGAATACGATGCAAGATTCATTTTTTTTACCAAGAAGGGCTTCCTGCGATTTCTTTTCGGTTTTTAAGCATGGCGCCTAAATCCCTGCAGGACCTCAATATGCCCTCGCAGATCGGGCATTTTACTACCTTCAAAAAAGGGCTGCTTATTATTACCGGAGGATACGGATCAGGGCGAACCACGCTTGCCACCGGAGTGTTGGAAGAAATCAACAGATCCAGAGTGGAGCATATTATGACAATAGAACAGCCGATTGAATATAATCTTGTGGGAAATAAAGGCATTGTAAATCAGCGTGAGGTCGGATCTGATGTCGCGGATTTTGAATCCGCTCTTCGCTACGTGCAAGAAGAAGATGTTGATGTGCTTTTGGTGTCTGATATGCCAACACTTGATTCAATACGCCGCGTTCTTGAGCTTGCGGGAGCGGGCATATACGTGATTACAATAATGAACGCTGATTCAGCAACGCGTGCGCTTGAAAAAATCATAACATTATTTGAAGAGCATAATCAGCAGCACATTCGGGGTCTTTTAGCAGATGTCTTGGTTGGCGTGGTGGCTCAAGCGTTATTGCCAGGGATTGGCGGCAGTGTTATACCTGTCCATGAAGTCCTTCTCAATAATGAGTCAGTAAAGTCTATGATTGTTTCCGGCCGCTTACAGCAACTTGATCAGCTGATTAAATCATCTAGAGGCGCGGGAATGATAAGTTTTGATCATGAGCTTGCCAGTCTTGTGCGTAACAGCCGCATCTTGAAGGATACTGCGCTTCAATTTGCGCGGGATCGCGCGACACTAGAAACTCTACTTCGATGAATCTAGCAGTTCCATATTCATGGCTCAAAGAATACGTCATGATCTCTGTTTCTCCAAAAGAGATCGCGTCTCGCATGTCTCTTTTCGGATGCACGATTGACCGTGTGCGAACTGAAGAAGGTGAAACAGTATTTGATGTTGAAATCACGACAAATAGGCCGGACGCGTATTCTATTTTAGGATTTAGCCGCGAAGTTGCGGCGGTTTTTAGTAAAAAATTCGTTGAGCTGTTGTCAGAGAAAAAAGTTGCCAAAGAGTACGCGCTTCTTTGCAAGGAGGCATTTTCAAATAGAAAGAAAGACAAACGCGCGCCATATACGCTTGACATTAAAATCAAAAATCCTTCCGTATGCAGGCGGTATTGCGGGATAGTGCTGGATCATATAGAAGTCGGCCCATCTCCGCTTTGGATGCAAAAGCGGCTTCGGCTTGCCGGCATGAGGCCTATAAATAATGTTGTTGATATTGCCAATTATGTGATGCTTGAACAGGGTCAGCCCATGCACGCGTTTGACGCGGATCAGCTCATAGGGCATACGCGCAAAAAACAGATTGATCTTTTTGGAAAAGAAATCATTGTACGCAATGCCAAGAGCGGCGAGGCCATTACTACTCTTGACGGCGAAGAAAAAAAACTTTCCAGCTCTACGCTTGTGATTGCCGATTCGCAAGGACCTCTTGCTATTGCGGGAGTAAAGGGAGGCACACGCGCCGGAGTACGTGACGGCACAAATACCATTGTCCTTGAGTCAGCGAATTTTGAACCCATTTCTATTCGCGCGTCTTCCCGCGCGCTTGATATCAGGACTGATTCTTCGGCTAGGTATGAAAAGGGTTTAAGTCCGGAGTATGCTTCGCGAGCCCTCCTTCGTGCGGTTGAACTTTTGAAAACGTACGCTAGCGGAGCAGTGGTATCTGATGTTGTAGATGTGTATCCAAAAAAGGAACTGAAAAGCAGTATTGTGTATGATCCGCATGAGATTACCCGAGTGATCGGCATTTCCATACCAATAGCGGGAGTAAAACGGATTTTTTCTTCATTAGGGTTTAGCGTAGCGTCAAAAGGAGCATTGCTTGTTGTAGAACCGCCATTTTGGAGGCGGGGAGATTGCACTGCGCCGCACGATCTTACAGAGGAAGTTGCGCGCATTTTTGGATACGAGAAAATTCCATCTCGTCTTTTGGGAGATCAGATTCCTGCTATCAATAGCGAACCGGTGCTTGTGTGGGAGAAAAAAACAAAACAAGTTCTTCGCAATAAGGGGTGGACAGAGGTCATGAGTTATTCTTGCGTTGGCGAGAATCTCGTGGAAAAAATAGGCGATAGCGCGCCGCATGCGGTCAAGATCTATAATCCGCTGTCTGCTGAATGCGCGTATATGCGCACCAGTTTGCTTGGCGGTTTGCTTGAAGCTGTTGCGTACAATGAA
>CAZKXN010000028.1:2339-3869 GCA_964556905.1 uncultured Gammaproteobacteria bacterium | reverse complement strand
TCTGAACTTCGCATGTTTGAATTAAGCAAAGTGTATACTATGGTTTCGCCGCAAAAACTTCCTATTGAATCTCGGCGGCTTGCCGGCGTTTTAATGAAAAAATGCGACGATACAGGATTTTTTCGTTCTATCAAGGGTATTGTGGAGGACTTGTGCGGCGAGTGGTTTAGCAGAGGATCAAAAAATATTTCTTTTCAGCCCCTTGACACAGACCATACATTTTGGCAAAAGGGGAAAACTGCTCGCGTATTGTTTTATGCACGAGAAGTTGGAATGTGCGGATTTCCTCTTTCCAAGAGGTTGAGCGCGTTTGGTATTAAAACTCCTGTTGCATGCTTTGATCTTGCGTTTGAAGATATGAGCCATTTGTTTGAGGATGCCCCTGTTTTTGTTCAGATTCCGAAGTATCCGTCTATAACGCGCGACATTGCGTTTGTTGTTTCAAAAAAAGTTTCATATCAAGAGATTGAATCTGCAATTGTGAAATATGATCCTTTGATCACATCAGTAGAATTGTTTGACGTATATGAAGGAGCGAGGAACAGCGAAGGAAAACGGAGTCTTGCCATGCACATCACATACGCGTCGGATCAGCACACGTTACACTCCGAAGAAGTGGATGCTATACATATAAAAGTGAGGGCGATGATAGAGAGCAGGTTCACTGCCTCGCTTCGTTAAGCTTGATTCATAATTCAATAGGTATGGCAGACATGGACACATTAGTATCTCTGTGCAAACGCAGGGGATTTATTTTTCCCGGCAGTGAGATTTACGGGGGGCTTGCGAATTCTTGGGATTATGGGCCATTGGGCGTGGAGCTTAAAAATAACATAAAACGGCTTTGGTGGAAGCGCTTTGTGCATGAGCGGGACGACATGGTTGGCATTGACGCGGCATTGATTATGAATCCAAAGGTATGGGAGGCGTCAGGGCATGTTGAAAATTTTACAGACCCGCTTGTTGACTGCAAAAAATGCAAAAACAGATTTCGTTTTGACCAAATCCCTTCCAGTCATGCCGGCGCGTGCGGAGGCGAGCTCACAGATGCCAAGATGTTCAATCTTATGTTTAAGACCACTGTGGGTCCTGTCCAAGATGCTTCCACTACGGTCTATCTTCGGCCGGAAACAGCGCAGGCAATGTTTGTTGATTTTAAGAATGTTCTGGATTCCACACGAAAGCGCATTCCGTTCGGCATAGCGCAGATCGGCAAAGCATTCCGCAATGAAATAACTCCCGGGAATTTTATTTTCCGCACCCGCGAATTTGAGCAAATGGAAATTGAATACTTTATCCGCCCCAAGGAATGGGAAAAACAATTTGAGTATTGGCTTGGGCAAATGAAGCTTTGGCTTTCCTGTCTTGGCATATCTGACTCAAACCTCCACTATCATGAGATTCCGGATGGAGAGCGAGCGCATTACTCAAAGCGCACTGTTGACATTGAATACCGATTTCCATTTGGCACGAGCGAACTGTATGGTATTGCATATCGCACAGATTTTGATCTTACCGAGCATCAGAAAT
>CAZKXN010000028.1:0-2329 GCA_964556905.1 uncultured Gammaproteobacteria bacterium | reverse complement strand
ATACTGATGCTGTTTGGCGTGAAAAATTTATTCCTCATGTTATTGAGCCGACATTCGGAGTGGATCGCACGTTTCTTGCGTTGCTTGCGGAGCATTATCATGAGGAAGACGCGCCGAGCAGCAGAAGAGGAGAAATGGAAAAACGTGTTGTGTTATCCTTGCCAAAAAATCTTGCGCCGTTTCAGATCGCAGTCCTTCCGCTTTCAAAAAAAGAAGCGCTTGAAAAAGAAGCTCGCCTGATTGCCAAGGATTTGCGAAAAAAATTCACTGTCATGTACGACGAAACCCAAAGCATTGGAAGGCGCTATCGCCGTCAGGACGAGATTGGGACTCCGTACTGCGTTACAGTGGATTTTGATTCGCTTAAAGATAAACAAGCTACTGTGCGCGATAGGGATACTATGAAGCAGGAACGCCTTGCAATTGAAGAGTTGAATCAGTATTTTATCGGTATCTTGACATGACACTAAAATGCCAAGCGGAGGAATCTATGCGGCTATTAAAAAGAAAACGTTGTTTCATAATTACAAAGCAACCTATATGGGAAATTTCAATAAATACGTACTTCCAAACAATGTTCGCGTAGTGCTCGCGCCTCTCAAAGAAACAAAGACAGTCACTGCGCTCGTGCTTTTTGGCGTGGGATCGCGGTACGAGAGCAGAAAAATCAATGGCATTTCCCATGTTATTGAGCACATGATGTTTAAGGGGACTAAAAAACGTCCCACCGCGCTTTCAATTTCAAAAGAACTTGACAGTGTAGGCGCTGAATACAATGCTTACACAACAAAAGAAGTGACAGGGTATTGGGTAAAGCTGGTTGCGGACAAACTTGATCTTGCTTTGGATTTGGTGTCTGACATGCTGTACTATTCAAAATTTGAATCCCAAGAAATTGAACGGGAAAAAAAAGTTATTTGCGAAGAACTTCACATGTATCGGGACAACCCATTAATGTATGTTGACACGCTTTTGGAAAAAATTATGTTTGAACATTCAAGTCTCGGATGGGATATTGGCGGGGAAGACGAAATTATTCGCTCTCTCAAGCGAAACGATATGGTGAAGTTTCGCAACAGCCACTATCATGGGAAAAATCTTGTTGTCGGCATCGCGGGGAATTTTGATGCGGCAAAAGGGTTGGAAAAAGTAAAAAAATATTTTGGTGATTCGTGGGAACGCGGGCAAAGCGCAAATGTTTTTCCTCGCTATTCTCCTCGCGCCAAGCAAAAGCCATCCGTGCTGGTTCACTACAAAGACACAGAGCAAGTGCAGTGCGCGTTTGGATTTCACGGATACGCCAACACGCATCGTGATGTGTACGCGGCAAGCATACTGTCAATCATTCTGGGCGGCAGTATGAGTTCGCGTCTTTTTATTGCAGTGCGTGAACGCAGAGGATTATGCTATTCTATCCGAGCCGCGCACCAGTCATTTCTTGATACCGGAGTATTTAGCGTGCAGGCAGGACTTGATAAGTCTCGGATTAGCCATGCGCTTACTGTGATTTTAGGGGAACTGGAAAAAGCGGCCCGCAATGGTGTGACAGAGAACGAACTGCGGCGGGCAAAAGATTATATCAAAGGAAAGATGGCTTTGCAGTTTGAGGATTCTGAAAATGTTGTGTCATGGTACGTCACACAGGAGGTTCTTACGAAAAAGATGCATACGCCAGAAGAAAAACTTGAAAAGTTTTTGGCAGTTACGCGCGGCGATATTACACGAGTAGCGCGGGAGATGTTTACCACGCCGCGAATTCATCTCGCCGTTATCGGGCCATACAAGGACGCAAAAGAGTTTGAGAAGATTATGAAATTGTAAAGCCTTTAGGCGAGATTTAGGCGAGATCTTTCAATAAGCTTCGTCCCGTCATTTCCGGGTCTGGTTTCAGGCCGAATAATTCCAAAAGAGTAGGGGCGACATCCGCCAAAATCCCTATTGGGTTGATTTGTTTTTTTAACATTGCAAGCTCCTCCGGCGAACGATCGCGCTTCATTTCTTCGTGAACCAAAATAAAAGGCACAGGACTGGTTGAGTGTTCTTTATCCACACCATGAGAGATAGGGTCAACAATGATTTCTGCGTTTCCATGATCCGCAGTGATTATTGTCGCGCCTCCTGCGTTTCGGTTTGCTTCCACAACATTGCCAACGCATTCATCCACTGCTTGGAGCGCTTTTACTGTCGCTTCAATGTTTCCCGTGTGCCCCACCATATCGGCGTTGGCGTAATTCATCATTATAAAATCGTATTTCTTTTTTTTGATTGCCACAATAACTTTTTCTGTCACTTCATACGCGCTCATATCCGGCTTTAGGTCGTACGTTTT
>CAZKXN010000027.1:5162-13476 GCA_964556905.1 uncultured Gammaproteobacteria bacterium | reverse complement strand
GAAGAATACAAAGTGTTTTTACATTTGGAAATACGTTCTTTAAGCTCTGGAGCATCTCATAGCCAAAAGCGCAATTATACACACAAACAGCGTGAATAGCGTTTTGATGCACGAAATCCAATACAAATTTTTTCCAGTAGCGGTATTCAAGTATGCATGGAAGATGATATATGGCGCGGGAATAACGATTAAATCTATGGTGCCACACATTCTCAAGCTTTACTGTTGTAATAAAGAAAAAATCAAAATCATTGTGCAGGCGGCTTATTATTTCATACGCAATTCGCTCTGCGCCGCCAACAATGAGGGCTGGAACAATAAATACTATCCGCTTTTTTTTCATTTCAACGCTATTAACGGCAGACTGTCCGAGAATTGCCAAAACCGCTTGATTGTCATTCCAGTCCCGACGAGGCAGACCGAACACTGGAGTCCGGCCATTTGAAAGATTTCTTGGCACGATACCGTTCCTGACTGTTCGAGTATGCCAATTTTTAGACATGCTGGATGTTTTTGAAATCGGACATATATCAGAGGATCTGGATAAAAAAAGAGTTTTAAGCCAAGAAAGACAAAACCTAAAAGGCGCAGTAAATTTCCACGATTTTGAATTTTCTAAAAACCTGATGTGCCTTTCTTTATCGCCGATGACAGCATCTTTCTCGGCAATGACCGTGGCAATGGCAGCATCTTTCTCGGCAATGACCGTGGCAATGGCAGCATCTTTCTCGGCGTTTACTGCGTCTCTTTCGGCAATGACTATGTCCCTAGAATTCTTTAGTTCGCTTATAATCTTTCCGACTTTCTCGGCAACCATGTCTTTGTCTGCAGAAAACATGCTGTTGAGCAAGGACTCGCAAAAACGCCCTGTATCAAGGTTTGCGGAGTCAGCCCATTTTATTCCGTTATTCCGCGGCGCATGGTTGCTTATATTTTTTTTTGAACAAAAAACATTCATATATTCTCTATCAAAAAAATATATTTTCCAATAAGGGAAAAAGGATTTTTCTATACGCGAAAGCTTCAGCTGTGTTTCATCAATGCAATAAATATCTAAATCCAGCTCATCAAGCAATGTCAAAAACTGAACCGGGTTCGCGCCTGATTGAATAAGGCACGCAGGATTATATTCAATAAACAGACTGATGCGATGATTTCGGGCAAGTGTTTCACGCATGCCTTTTAATACGGATATCTCATGACCTTCCGTGTCAATTTTCACTGCGGAAATATCAGAAGCATAGACGCCTTGGCTTTCAAGAAACGCGTCAATTGTATGTGTCTGAACAAGCCGCTTCTCCAATACGGCTGAAAGCGGATGTTCGCTGAATCCTGAACATGCGGAATCCTCCATAACAGTAATGGTGCGTTCGCCAATACAATCAGACACAGCCGTATCAATTACATTGATATTGTCAAAACCGTTTTTAGCGCAATTCATTCTGATCATGTCTTGATTTTCTCTCACCGGTTCAAAAGCAAAAATCTTTCCATTGCCAATCTTTTTTGACGCAAGAAGAGAATAATAACCAATATGGCTTCCGATATCAAAAAATATTGATCCTTTACGAATTGAGTCTAAAAGAAGTTCTGAACTGAATGGTTCAAACACTCCTTCCTTGTACATGGAGCTCAACCGCGGCGGCACAAACATGTCAAATTCGCTAAATCTCGCTAACAACAACGAATCCCGCCTATAATCACTCGCGGCAAGAGGTGTCTGGATTGACGATCCGCCATTATTTCTTCCTGCCTGTTTTTGTATGTCTTTCATAACTAAATTCTTGCCATTGACGCTTTTGGACATAGATAAACAGGACCGTCAAAGCGAGAGTCTTGCAGTATTTCAAAGGAGTAAATATCATTCGCCCAATCAAGTATTTCGCCTTCTTTATGAGAATACGAAACGACTGCTATGGCTGTAATTGTATGCGTTCCCCAACCAAGATTCATTAAAAACGAAAACTCTATCACAACGCATTCTCCTTTTCTTACTTCTCCAAAATCTTCTCCGAGCCAATACGCATTTGTTCCATATACTTCTTCAAATCTATTTCTTACAATGAATCCCGCGTTAAAACCTTTTTTAATATCTTTATGAACTTTTATGTGGATTTTCAGTGTTGCCTGTTCGCCGGCTGCAAAAACTTTTTTATAGCAATTATTTTGACCATACAATTCAACGTTCAAAATTTCCGCATTCCCTGTGCCGAAACGAATGCCGCTGTTTTTCTTAAACATATTGCTATACATGCGCTCCTTGGAGCCAAAAAACTGTTCTGCGTGCATCTGCTGGCGTTTAACAATCAGCTCTCTGTATGCGTTGACAACCGTATTTGAATCGCCGGTCTGGACAATTCTTCCTGAATCCAGAAGAACCACCTGCTCGCACATGGTGCGTATTACAGAAAGATCATGCCCTACATAGAGAATTGTTTTGCCGTTTTTTTTTAGCTCTCTAATCCTGCTAAAACATTTGTGCTGAAATAGCGCGTCGCCAACAGAGAGCGCTTCATCAATAATCAGCACGTCGGCGTCTACGCTCACTGCTGTTGCAAATGCGAGGCGGACAACCATGCCTGATGAGTATGTGTACAGCGGACGATCAATCCACTCATTAAGTTCTGAAAAATCTACAATTTCATTAAACCGCTGATCAATCTTTTGCTTTGAGAGTCCTATTATGGCGCCATACATATATACATTTTCTCTTGCCGTAAATTCATGATGAAATCCCGATCCAAGCTCTAAAATGGAAGCAACCTTCCCGTTCACTATGTACGTCCCAGATGTTGGCTGAAGCACTCCGGCAAGAATGCTCAATAATGTGCTTTTTCCGGAGCCATTCTGGCCAATAATGCCGACTGTAAGCCCTTTAGGGACGTGTAAATTAATATCTTGCAGTGCCCAAACGTCTATGCCTCGCTTGGCTGCTGCCGGTTGGACAAAATCAGTAAAACGACCCCATTGCGAAGAATAGTAAACAAATTTCTTGAATAGATTTTTCACTTCTATTGCGTGGCCTGCCGCGTTAGAAATTGCTTGCTCGGTTGGCGCATGCAAACTCGTTTGCGCGGCGAACAGTGTGCGAGGATTTCTAGTATTCATAACACGTCTGCGAAATAGGGTTTTGCTTTGTAAAATAGTTTCGCGCTGAAAAGAAAAAGCGCGATTACGCCGACAGTAAATGGAAAAAAAATCTCTGCTTTGGGAGCTGTTCCGCTAAACAGTATTGAACGGTAAAACTCCAGATTATAATACAGCGGATTCATATACACCAGTATCTTAAATTTTTCAGGAATAAAATCAACTGTATAGGCAATCGGCGTCAGCCAAAACCATATCATAAAAAGAGAGTTCAATATGTGGGGAATATCTCGAACATACACTGTTGCGGCTGAACACAGCATGGATAAGGCAAGAGTGAAAAAAACCTGAACAATCATAACGATAGGCAGGAGCAGAATAAAAGGGGTAAACCCTTTTGCGAAAATTGAAAATACAATGACAATGCCTATGCTAATGCACAAAGAAACGCTCTCGGCAAGAACAACGGAAAGTGGAAATATCTCTAAGGGAAACGCAACCTTTTTGATGTAATTCCTGTTGTCAATAATTGACCCGGCCGCGCGCATGACAGCCCCGCTGAAAAAAACCCACGGAAAAAATCCCGCGCTGAAATAAAGCGCAAAATCAAAAAAAGACACGCTTCCAGGCATGCGCACTTTTAAGAAAAATCCGAACACAAGAAGATATACGCAAAATAATGCCAATGGGTTCAAAAAAGACCAGCATATTCCAAAAAAAGTCCCCTTGTACCGCGCCGCGATATTCCTTTTCACAAAATTCCACAACAAACTTCCGTGTTGCGTCTTACGATTTCTCATCTGTACTGCATAATGCAATACATTCATAAAAGGTGGATCTTTATGGTTTATTCTTTTTATCCACGCGAAATATCAGTGTTCGAATGCTCTTGATAAAAATCAAAATGTCAAAAATGATATTCCGATGTTTTATATAATAAAGATCATAGCGCAGTTTTTCATACACGTCGGGAAACGATGCTCCATACCCGTAATTCAACTGCGCCCATCCTGTGAGTCCTGGCAATACAAATGTCCTGGTGTCGTAATACGGATTGTGCTTTCTGATTTCATTGACAAATTCAGGCCGCTCGGGACGCGGTCCCACAAAAGACATGTCTCCTTTTATGATATTAAATAACTGCGGGGTCTCATCTAGATGAGTGTGCCGCAATGCATTGCCAATGCGTGTGGCTCGGCTGTCATGGTGGGACGCCCACCGCGCCCCTTCTTTTTCAGCGTCAAGCGCCATTGTCCGAAACTTATACATGGAAAACCGTTTTCCATTCTTGCCTATCCTTGTCTGACGATACAATGCCGGCGCGCCTGTTGTGAAAAAAATAGCGCATGCAATAAGAAAAAAAATCGGCAATAAAAAAACCAGCAAAAAAATCGCTACGCATAAGTCCAAAAAACGTTTCATTGCTTCGTATGTCCGCTTGTTTTTTGAAAGGGAAAAAATAATATCATGCTCATCCGCAGTATGAATGGGAATCTTTTTCAAAAGGGTTTCAAATACTTCTGAAAAATCTTTCACCTCCGCGTTGCGCGTATTTTCCATAGATAAAACGTGTGGCGCTATTGCGGCTGTTGTATTGCTTTTTTGCGCAATGATTATATCAACGGTATTTTGCGATAGTTTTTTGATAATATCATCCTTGTCTGTTAAAGTGCCGGAAAACATCACTTTGTAGCCAATATGCGGATTAGCCGATAAAAAGGAAATGAGCTCTTCAACATCTGGTCCTTGCCCAAGAATTGCCGCAGATTTTCGCGGTTTTTGTATTGAAATATGAAAAACAAACCGCCAGCAAATTTCAATAATAAGAAAAAAAACATTGATTTTTGGCGCTATTGAACCTATTGGAAAAAAATAAAACCACGCAATCGCGATAATAAAACCGATCCCTGTCAAAAATCCTATCCGACTGATAAGGTCGTGCGAATTTTGCAGTAACCCGGCATCATACATCCCTCCGATATAAAAAATAATTATCCAAAAAATAAGGACAAATAAAAAGGGAAGTGCGTGTGCTTCAAATAATGGAAAAAAAACATCTCCCCCGCCGTATCGAGCGAGAAGAGTAAGAACAAGCGAAATATAAAAAATACAGATATCGCCAAAAAAAAGAATATATTGTCGCATTCTAATTATTTTTTATAGGCCTTGCGTCTACGTAAGGCCGTATAATACGGCATCTTTGATTTGTCATTTGACGTACTTGCGAGGATGTTTTGATCAAATCGGACATGGATAATTTCAGAGACATGCTTTTTCTGCGGCATAACAGTGATTCAAAAGAATCCTAGCATAGGAATATGTATTCTTCCACAAGAATACGACAAAAGGGGTGTTGACTTCTGTCCCCCCAACCCATAACTCCCCATCGGCACTCCGCTCTTGCGGAGCACTTACGTTTGGGTGTCTTAAAGTTGCCAGGGACAGACACTCTGCACATTCACTCTCCACTCGTTCCCCACTTCCTGTACATTATGTCTGCATCCCGCTGCCAGCTTAACGGCTATCTCGTCTTAGCCGTTGGGAGGATTTGGAAATCTTTCTCGCCTGCAATTTTTTCGCCTGTTCAATAATATCAACCGTAACGGGTTCTATCATATCGCCAACCGATGGAACACAGCGACCGTTTGGAAGTGCCGCAACAGCGCGAGCCGCCTCTGTCATACCATAGGGTACAACATGAACCCCCATATCCTCAAGCGCTTTTTGTTCAGCTAAATATGCCTCCGGGTCGTCAACGCCCCCATCCATAAACACCGCTACCATGCGAACGCGCGGTTTTGCGGGCGGTTTTTTCCTTTTTTCCTTCTCAATATCATCTTGTATGGTTTTTCGTATTTCGGAAAGCGCCAAATGCGCTGGCGTGCCCCCGCCAACATTTGATTCCAGTCCTTTCCAGATTTCAAACCACTCCTTCTTGCCCCATGTTGAACCGAGCTTCCTCAAATATCCTGCGCTTCCTTTTTGAAAAGCGAGCGTGGCAGACCTTACAGAGAGCGGTGAGATGAGCTTGTTTTGACGCGTTGCAAGGCGTGTTTTTTTGCTAAAGGCAAACAAGCTGTCCATGAGTAAAAAGACGCCTTTTTGCTGTTCCTCTTTTTTCGGCTTTCCAGATATTGGATCGAGCCAATTCATGCTTTCGCTGCGATCTGCCGCAATGTATAAATCAAGCCCGCCATACTCCTGCGCAAGCTCAACGTCGGTCTCTTCACGGATATACCCAAGCGGATCAGAACTACCTGTTGCAACATCTTTGCCGATCATGACCCAATCGTCCGCCTCGTCCCCTTCGCTTCGTTTGACCGGCCCCTTCCACTCCGGAACCTCTTTAAAATTTGATTCAACAATTTCCGTGAACCTCTTCCCAAGCGTAGTACGAATGATACGCCCCTTGGAATCACGGATCCTTCGCGCCTCTTCTATCCTCTGTAATACCATTGCCGCTTCCTCCAGAGTACAGCCGACTTCTTTCACAAATTCGCGTACGCGCGGTGGCGCCTCCTTCAGTCGCACCGTCTCCTCCATCGCCTTTATCTCCTCGCGAAGCATTTCAAACTCCTCTTCAGAAAGAATCCGCGCCTCCTGCTCGCCATAATCACCAGGCCCCGGATCATCTTCGCTCTGCTCATCGGGCCGCTCATCGTCAAGTGTCGGGTCTTTCGGCGGTGTTGCGTCAAACCGCACCCATGTTTTTTCATAGGGATCCCACACCTCTGTCCATACGTGGCGCGTGCCGCTATTCATAAGCGCCGCGCCATGTGCGTCTTTCATTTTAACGTAATGCCCGGTTGCCATGCGCGCATGGATGCCTGCGGCGGACAAGAGGTTGATATAATAGGCGTTTGCCACATCGCAGTCAGCTTTTTTATACTCTTCGATAGCTGCAAAATACCCGTCCACATGGTTTTCGTAAACTGCATTCAATGCGCTCTCGTTTGAATATTCCAGTAACTGCTGGATATGCCGCTTCAAAGCGCGAGCTTTATCAAGAACATTGCCGGAAAGCCCACTGATAATCTGCTGTGCTGACGCGCTTATCGTAGGATTCTCAATGGCAAGACGCGTGGGTGTCTCATCTTTTTTCGAAGGCTTAATGCGCGGTATGCCAATTTCAATGGTGAAAGATACAGCGGTGGCACTTCCTCGTGCGTCAAGACTCCACATCCCCTCGCTATCCCGCATAAGGTGCGCATTGCCGCTTGCACGGAGCGTGGAAAGCTCGGGCACAAAGCCATACGGAATAGGCAATGGCGTGATTGCTCCGCCATACACCGTGCCGCGAAATACGCGCCGCTCTTCAAGTGTGCCAATACTCTGTTCCAAAACCTCTTCATGCGTTCGGGCTTTCTTTTTCCACTTGTTTCCCCCAGCGTGAGTCTCAAACACTTCTTCGCGGTAATATCCGCCCCAAAATGGGTGCACGCTGAAATACCCTCTCGGCTCGCCTTCTTTGCTCTCCGAAAGTTCATCCATGCCTGTTGTCATCTCGTCCTGTTGCGGAGGCGGGAGTTCAAACGACGAATCCTCTTTTATCGTCTCCTTAATCTCTTCTACAAGTTTCTTCTCGTCGCGAAGCTCGGCTCTGTCTTTGTTGATAAAATAATCAAATTGCCCCTCTGCTTCCGCCTTCCACCATTTCCAGCGGTCGACGGCGCTCACACGGGGATTAGTCAGTACATCAAGCGCGTCAACGGACACACCCTCTTTGCTCTTTGCTTCTCTCAACCGATCGATCATTTTCTGCACCAAAGGATCCTCGGGCTTGTGTGATGGGTCGGCGATAAAAGAACAGATCGCGTGTAAAAATGCGTCCGTGCGCGGCAAACCAAACGACCGAACGGCAGACAGCGGCTCGGCCCCTGCTATTCCTGTCGATATGCGATCAAATTGAGCGCGAATCGCGCGCATAACACTGTCGCCATCTCTCTGCCAGAAAATATGCGCATCCACATCTTCACTATTTCTTATCCGATGTTCCAAACCCGATTCACGCAAAAAACTCTTATCTTCAAGAGAAATATCTGTGTCGGGTAATCGTGAGAATTCGGGAGATCCTGCCATAGAGTGTTTTAGGAATATATGCTTTGAACGCCGATGCTTGCGTATGAACACTGGGAATCAAGCAAGCTCGGGTGCTGGGAGGCAACCAGGAAACGTAACCGCCTTTCCGCACGTCTGCGCGTGGTGGCACGAAGCCATCGTCTTGACC
>CAZKXN010000027.1:3126-5152 GCA_964556905.1 uncultured Gammaproteobacteria bacterium | reverse complement strand
GGAGTAGTATCTCTATCAGGTGATCGTGAAAATTCAGGAGATCCTGCCATAGTGAGTTAGAAATAGTTGCTGATAACACCAATGCTTGCGTACGAACACTGGGAATCAAGCAAATGCGGGTGCAGAGAGGTAAAACATTTACGCAACCGCTTTTCTGCCCTCTTGCGCGTGGCGGCGCGAAGCCATCGTCGCGATCCGTCCGTTACCACACCTAAAATATCCACGGGCGTAGGGAGCCGCACAATTGATATCTTATCCCTTGGAATCTCAAAAAGCAAGCGCGTGGCAACGAACGCCTGTATCTGCGCAACCCATTGACGGGCGGCATTTTCGCTCTCGCTTAATACGATCATATCATCGTTGTAGCGCATATATCGCTTCACCTTCAAGGTATGGAGCACAAACTGATCAAGCTCGTGAAGATAGATATTGGCAAAATATTGGCTTGTCAGGTTCCCGAGCGGCAATCCCCTTCCTGAAGTACCATAACTTCGTATGATCTCTTCGCACAACAGCCGCATACGACTATCGCGAAGCGCAGAAAAGAGAAGTTCACGAAGCACCGAGTGCTCGATGTTTTCAAAATATTTCCGGACATCCATTTTTCCGATCCATATATCCGAACCGTTTTTCTGCATCGTGTCTATTACGCCAAACACATACTTGCGAGCGGCTGTTGTCCCTTTTCCTGTCTGCGATGCGTATGAGTGCACAGAAAAGCGCCTTGCATACACCGACGCAAGGTGGTAAGACACGTAATGATGGACAACGCGATCACGAACTGCGGCAACCGAAATTTTTCGCGGCTTGGTATCGCGAATAACAAATTGCTCGTAGCGTTGATGCGTGTAGGTTCCATGCATGATGTCGTGATATAATGAAAGGAGATTTTCCTCGAGCCCCATCCAAAATTCTTGGACCTTTTTCTGCCGCAGCTTGCCGCGCGAAAACCTTCTCCATACGCCAAAAAGCGCATTTCTCAACTCATCATCTTCTATAACATCTTCTATGACTGTACCCCCCCCCCAACGCTCCGTAAGTAATTCTGATGACTTCATATTTTCTCAAACACCACTCATACTCAAAAGTTATCAAGTATATAAAGCTGTTGCGCCGCTTATTCACCGATTTCCAAAACCCTGGCGCTACAGTATAGGCGAAAAACTCCAAACCTCGATCCTTTCAGTCATTGATCTCACATGCCAGGCGTTGTATGCGCGTCAACCGCTGAAAGAGCCGTACATTCTCAAAGTCATCGGCGCCATCCAGACAGTGCAGCTCTTTGTGCGCCTCGCGCTGGAAGAAAAACTGATTGAAGAAAAACAGTATTTCCGCTTGAGCGCGCAGATTGTAGAACTGCACCGCATGGCTCTTGGATGGCTCAAAAGCACTCGGAGTTCCTAATCCTCATCGGGAGGCGGACACCGTCATTCGAATTCTCATCGTCGTCATTCCTGTTCAGCTTGAGCTGCGAATTGTCGGCATTCCAATTCGCGTCCGCGACATTACCGTCAGCCGAAAACTTCGGCCGGGTATATGCGCAAGAGTGTTACCCCTGCGCGCGTGAGGGTAAAGAATAACCAGTGCAACATATTCGGCTCCGCATTTTCACTGCCTCATTACGACGCGAGCTGCGCTCGCGCCTCCTCTGTGCGATACGTGAAAAACGGTTGGGCAAACCGTTCCGACCTCCCACTTTGAAAACAAAGTGGGGGGAGGGCGGTTCTACGAACCCATCCCCCACTTTCTTTAACCATGTACTACGTCTATATCATCAAAAGTGCGACAGATAAAAAAGTTTAAGAACGGATATACTCACTTGAAGAATCGTATCCAACGAAGTATAGATGGTTAAAGAAAGTGGGGGATCAAAAATAATTCATCAAAAATTTCAAATCTCAAACTCAAACTAGTTCCTCACCTCCCTCACCGGGAGGCGGACACCGACAAGCGAATGCTCAACGCCGTCATCCCCGTACAGCTTGAGCTGCGAATCGTCGGCATTCCAATCCGCGCCCGCGACAAA
>CAZKXN010000027.1:0-3116 GCA_964556905.1 uncultured Gammaproteobacteria bacterium | reverse complement strand
AACGAGTATAGGTACCTTTATCAAGCGGAGTATATGTCTGAAGAGGGACGCCTTCTTCCTGTGCGCGCGCTTTGATAATTTCAGGAAGCACTGTTTGCAAAGCTAAGTATTCTGCGGGCATCATGCCGCCATTGAGAGGTTTATTAGTTTTGTGCTTTTGTTTGAATTTCCTCTGCTCTTCTTGGATGTACTGTTTCTGTTTTTCTAATGTTTGACTTAATGCCTCTGGACTTTGTGTCGGCTTTTCCCATAAGATGTACCATGTATTCGGAACGTCGGTGACAAGGGACGGATCCTTACCTGCCATAAGGTTCTTCAAATGATCCCATCCGACATATCCATCATTTGCTTCTGTGACTGCTCCGCTTTCGATGAAATCGGGTATAAAATGCTTAAATTGTGTATCATTGTTTATGCCTGTATAGAGCATGCTTTTAAGCGTCTCAAGCTGGACATTTGCAGGCGGCATGAATATGGGAATGCGGCCCTCTTTGAGGTACGCCTCATATCGTTCTTGTTGCTTTGGGTTGTGTGATATAATTTCTGACACGTTTGCCGGCAAAGCGTCTGCCCATGTGACAAGGCCTTTTAGGCGATATGTTTGTTTTTGTGTTTCCAGTATCTCGCCGAGATCTATTTCCAAAAGATCAAGTGTTTCTTTTCCTGTTATACCGTTTTGCGCCCAGACCTCCGCAAAGGGATTTATGATGTCTTTTGCGCGCGACTCTACGCGAATGATGTGTTTTTCTTGTGCGATAATTTCTACATTCCCCATTTCTCGTGTGATGCGTTTCACTTCCGGACGACTCGTCTCTTCAAAGAGATACTGGCCGATAAGTTGCGGCTCATCGTCGCACTCGCGGATAACGCCAATATATCGGAATGGCGTTTGATCTGTGTCTGATTTGAAATACCATTGCCGCCTGCCTGGAACATCTTCAATGCGAATAACAAGCGCAGCGTAGGTGTTTCCTTCGTCGTCATCTGCGTCAACTGTTATTGACATGAATTCGGACGCTTCTGCTGGCGGTCGCGCTCCTTTATCCTCTGACACCAACTCCTTCTTCCGAGGCACGCGCGGGGAGAGATAGGCGATATCCTTGTGCGTCATGACATCAGGTTTGATTGTTGCGGCCTGCAATGGTGCGTATTGATCGCTTGAGGAGTCTTGTGTAAGAATGCCGAAGTGTTTACCGAGTTGTAGATATAATTCACGATCGCCGATATCGCTTTCGGCGCGGAATTTACGGTCAATCCAATCATAAAATTTCTCCGAAAGAAACGCTGCCAACGATTGTTTCCTGGCACGCGCGGCTCGATATTCTGCAAGCCATTGATACACATCCCCTGGCGTTAATGGTTCTCCTGTAAGGCGCGCTTCTGGATTTGTATCAGTGAGTGCGTTCGGCTTGTCGTAAAAACTTTTATAGCTTTCATTGAGTATTTGGGCAAAGCGCCACAAAACCCCTCCCTTGTTTGGATCATCGTCGTATTCTTCGGTCGTGTATTTCTTTCCTCCTTCGGTAACGTCCTTTTTCTTCCATGATGCAACAAGTTCGCCTCTTGCCGCGAAAATTCGCCCGTCGCCGTCCATCAGCGCGACAAGAAACGACTCGTAGAGCTCTGGGTCTTGGTGAGTTTGCCGGAGGTACCCAACCTGGATAGTGTCCATTTTGCGCTTCACCTCTGGCGTGAATACGGTGCGGTGGGAAAATTTTCCTCCGGCAGGATTTTGAGCGCCGAGAATAAGTGCATCCCGCAAAACGCGATCGGTGGGATTCGCGCCCTCAAGATGATACTCGGTCTGTTTTCCGATCTTCATACCATCGGTATTAGTCGCGAGTATACCGCCCTCATCATTGCTTAATTTATTGACTTCGTCGAGAAATACTGCGCGACCATTGTGTTCAACGTGGCCGTCAGAGCGCCGCTTGCCGGTAATTGCCTCAAGAACTGGACGGTACACTGTTGGAGACGATGCTGCCTCAAGGTCCTTATTTGCAAACAATGCGCGATCTACTTTCATCTTTTCACCACATACGACTTTGAGCGGATCGCGCCCGGTAAAGACACGCGACAATACGCGGCCAAGTGTCGTCTTTCCTGCGCCGGCCTCGCCCTCAAGCACAATCATGCGAAGAGTATCCCTATTGGCGATCATCGTTTCAACACTCTCCTTAATCTCCGTCCGTGAATCAAACCACATGAATCCCTCTTCTGATTGCAGTTCGCGGCGGCGCGCCTCAAGTTTGGCAGCAAGAATTTTTGTTGCTACATCGGGATCTTTTGCAAAAAAAGTGCGTTCGGAAACGCGCAGAGCTTCAAGCGCGATTTGAATGTTCGTCAATTCCGCATTTAATGTACGACGTCGCTTTGATGGCGGAAGCTGGCGCTGCTCGAATTTTTCGCGAAACGCTCCATTAAGCTGCGCTTCAAGCTCCTCAATCTTTTTTTTATTCTCTCGATACTCTGTCCATGTTCCATTTACGCCTTCCCACTGCGTTGCGTGCGCGGCAACCGCTTTATCAAATTCATCACGAACGACGGGGTCACTATATAATTCCGCTATCTGTTTTTGCAGCCGTTTATATGTCTGGTAAGAATGGAACTCTTGTGTGAGGGGATGCGACAGGTCAAAAAACGGAGTTTTGAGATCGACCCGCTTGCTTGCTTTTTGCTTTTGGTCCTCTCGGTACTCTTTCTTGTGTTCTTTCGCAAAGTCATACCATGCGGTTTGCACGTCACGAAACGCATCCCACATATCCTGCGCTTTCATGCGGGCCTCTTCAGGAGAAGTTTTTTGAGTTTCAGCTTCTGATGGGGCTTCTTCCTTTGGCTCGGGTTGTTGAAATTCCGCAATGCGAGGAATGTCAAAACGTGATTTTTCAGGCATAAAAAAATGATGCGACGTACTCTTACTGTCAGAGTATCGCATTCATGCTGAAATATCAAGAGCCCAAACCATACTTGTCAACGGGAAATATAACATAAAAATAGGCGTTCTCACGGTTTTGAACAAATGAGCATCTATTTAAACCGTTCATTGCGAGCAGAAAACGACGGGTACCTGTCAAATCATTTAATTATGTAAGCGAAACCGCTTCGGTCACATCACG
>CAZKXN010000026.1:1311-13978 GCA_964556905.1 uncultured Gammaproteobacteria bacterium | reverse complement strand
TTATCTGTTAACGCAATTGTGAAAGGTCAATAGCGAATGAAAAAGACAGTACTCGCGTTTGGATCATTTGATATTCTACATCCAGGTCATCTTGCGTATCTAGAGCAGGCGCGCAGATTTGGGGACAGACTTGTTGTTGTCATTGCAAGAGATTCTACAATCTGTTCCTTAAAAAAACACGCTCCTGTATTTCATGAGAAAGAAAGGCGCGCTCTTGTCGGCTCTCTGCGTATTGTAGATAAAGCATGCCTTGGAACTGTTCAAGACAACCTTGCAATAGTGGAAAAAATACGTCCAACAGTAGTTTGTCTTGGCTATGATCAGCGCATATCTGTATCGTGGCTAAAGAAAGCGTTACGCTCTAGAAATCTGGGGTACATCAAGATTGTCCGCGCGAAACCGTATCGCAAAAATTTTTATAAATCATCACTATTCGCCGCGCGAGTTAAAATGGCAAGCCATGACGACTGTTAAAAAACTTTTGATGCGAATTATTTATAAGATCGTTCTTGCTCTTGCGGTATTATGCGTGCCATTGATCGTATGGTTTATCTTTTTTTCACGCACGTTTGTCATAGAATACGTGGATGTGGAAAGCGATCGCATTGATCCGAGTTTAGTGCGAACATTCGTCTTTCGCTATATGGATGAACATCAGGGGTTTTTCAGCCAATACAATATATTATTTATACAGCCAAAATCGTTAAAAGAATATATTGCTCGTTATGCCATTATTGATGAATTTTCGTTAATAAAAAGCTATCCAAAACGAATACGAATTTCTATCAACGGATCGCCATTCCGAGTTATGGGGTATTCAGAGGGTCATTTTTTTGAAATGTCTCCCAACGGATCAAGGGGGCGCGAAGTTGACGCGCTAGCATTTGCATACTATCCGGCATTGATTAAAACCGCGCAGACGGCAAAGCGTGTTCATGCTTCAAAGGATCTGCTAAAAAAAATGGATCTCACATTCCCTTTAATACTTTTTGACGAGGCGGAAACGGAAAACACCGTAAACCGCGCGCAAGATTCTATTCCTATTGTTCCGCACATTGAATCAGTGAAAAAACTTTTAGGTAATGAAAAATACGCGCTCCTTTTTTTCAGGATAGAGCCGTCAGGTTTTGAATATCGGGCATTTACAAATGAAGGATGGCAGATATTATTCACATCACGCCAGGATCCTGCAGTGCAAGCCGAAAACGTAAAAACACTCATTGGCCTGACAATCAAGAAAAAAAGAAAAATGCTGGATTATATTGATGTCAGATTTGAAAACCGTTTATTTTATACATTTAGGAAATAAGAACCTGGAAACAAAATATGACGATAGCCATTGACGCGCGCGCGGCGCAGGAAAAATTTGGCGGAATACCTTCTTATACGCGAGCTATTGTGCGCAACCTAGTGCAAGCTCCGTCGTCTCACACGTTTGTGCTGTTCGCAAATTCGTTTACTTCTCGCGAACTTGACGGGCTTAATTGGAAAAGCAATTCAAGTGTCGTACGATTCAGAATACCAAATAAACTGCTTTCAAGCTCAATATGCGCATTTGGCAGACCGTATCTTGATACGCTAGTGGAAAAAAGATTTGGCAAAAAAATTGACCTTTGGTTTTCTCCAAATTTGAACTTCACGTCACTTTCCAAGAAATGTCCGCATATTATTACTGCGCATGACCTTTCTTTTGAGCACTATCCAAAGTTTTATCCAAAAAAGTCTAATTTTTGGCACCGTGCGGTCCGTCCGAGAAAAACGTTTTTGAAAGCGACGCATATTATCGCTGTTTCAGAAAGCACGAAAAACGATCTCATTTCCACGTATTCAGTATTGCCGGACAAAATAAGCGTGGTGCACCATGGTATTGACTGCGCGTATAAGGAAACGCCGCGTATTGCGCGCGAACAGCTTGATGTGGGGCAACAGTATATTCTTATTGCCGCCGCCTCTTCGGCGCGTAAAAATCTGGAGAATTGCATTGAAGCGTTCCATTCGCTCTTACGCACTGATTCGCGTTTTCGCGGCCTGAAACTCATTGTCACAGGCACGAAAAAACAATCAAAAGGCGATGTGCGGCATACCGGCTTCGTGTCTCAAGAAATATATCACGCGCTTCTTTATTATGCGGAAGCGCTGGTGTATCCTTCTTTCTATGAGGGATTTGGCTTGCCTATGATTGAAGCATTCGCCGCAGGGACCGCTGTAATTGCCTCTGCCAATTCAAGTTTATCCGAAATTGGCAATGATGCGTTCTACCCTGTTGATCCGTATAATACTGAATCAATCGCGCGCGCTATTGCCTCTGTGATTACAGATAAAGAAACGCGCGGCCTTCTCAAAGCGCGCGGATTAAAAAGGGCAGAAATGTTTTCATGGGAAATGACAGCGGCGCACATGCTTTCAATATTTGAAACCTGCGCATCCGTATGAAAATAGGAATAGATGCCAGAATGTATAAGCAAGGTTTGGGAATAGGGCGATACGTATCTGAATTGATAAACGCTTTGGAGAAAACCGACCGAGGCAATGAATACGTACTATTCTTGCGAAAAAGCAATTTTGATTCGTATACGCCTAAAGCCGCTAATTTTAGCAAACGTCTTGCTGATATACCTTGGTATAGTTTTTCAGAACAATTGATATTCCCGTTTATTCTTTATCGTGAGCGTCTTGATCTTATGCATTTTCCTCATTTTGCCGCACCGCTTTTGTATCGCAAGCCGTATGTTGTAACAATCCATGATGTAATAATGATGAATATGCCCGCTTCATCGCGCCTTGCGGCAACAAGCAGAAATCCTCTGGTTTATACAATCAAGTATTGGGCGTATCGTTTTTTGGTGCGTCATATAGCGCGGCGTGCGCGCAGGATTATCACAGTGTCAAACTCATCCAAATCAGATATCTCATCAACTCTAAATATTCTACATAATCGTGTCACTGTGATATACAATGGAATTACAGCCACCGACAAAGTAGTGCGCCCAGCCGAAACGCGCGAGCCGTACTTTTTGTGCGTCGGCAATGCGTACCCTCATAAGAATACGGAGCGATTATTGCTTGCATGGAAACAGATTGCAGTTCCATTATTTCCATATCATCTTCTATTCTGCGGCCAGAATGATTTTTTCGCCATTCGCCTCAAAAAAAGGATTATTGAACTCGGATTGGACTCTTCTGCCGCTCACCTCGGATGTGTTTTGGACGCTGAACTTGCATGGCTCTATATGAACGCGGCCGCATTGGTAGCGCCGAGCATGATGGAAGGATTTGGGCTGCCATCTGTTGAAGCATTAAGCAGGGGGGTTCCGGTTCTTGCTTCAGACATACCCGCTCACCGTGAAATTCTAGGTGGGGGCGCACTGTATTTTAACCCTGCTGACCAAAATGATATTGCAAATACAATAAGGGAATTTTTGGCGCAACGCCCACTTCAAGTACAGCAAAGCGCGGAGTGGAAAGAAAATATACAAAGACGGTATCAATGGAGCAGTGCCGTTCTGCAAACTCTTTGCGTATACCGAGAATCAATGGTCTTATGAACACATCTAGACTGCAAACCGCCGTTGCGCTCGTTATCCCTGTTCTCAATGCGGGTTTTTTAATAGCCGCCGTTCTTTTTGAGGATTACTTTTTTCATTTTACTATTCTGGCATTAATAATTGCTGACGTTTTGCTGTATCTGTATGTGCCTCAAGGCACGCATCTAAAACGGATATGCAAGTTTGCGGCATTGCCGTTTTTGCATTTCACAGCTACCGCAGGCGCGCTGTTTTTTTCAAATAATGCGACGCTCACCATTTTTTTAATAGCATCTCTTTTGTGCCTTCATCTTGCGTATTTGCTTGGTTTTAGAAATACCTTTACACGCGAAAATACGGCATACGCACTTCCGTCTATTCTTATAGTATATTGTTATGCAATCTTTTTTTCGCTTTCCGTTCTGTTTTTTTCGCTTATGTATTTTTTGGATATTCCGTTTTGGTATCTTATTATCCCTTTCACGTTGATAATAACTCTTGCGCAGGAGTTTGTTTTTTTGGAAATGCGTGTAGAAAAATACGTCAGATTACTAATTGAATCAAGCGCTATCATAGCCGTCACAGAGCTTTTTTACGCGCTTTCATGGCTTCCTTTGGAATATGCGCCCCTTGCCGGTCTTGGCACTCTTGCCTACGTTGTCTATTTGGATGTCTTCGTATGCAATCTGCGGAAAACATGCTCTAATGGGCGTATTTTATTCTCTGGCGTAAGTATACTTTTTATGATAGTGTTGATATTGCTCTTTTCTCGTTGGAGATAAAGATCCGAGGGTTTCCAAAGATTCACGACCATCCTTTGACCTTGCCCTTGGATGACAAAAAGGTCAGTTTAGTGATTCAAAGAAAGTAATTTCTTTATGATTCGCAAATTATTGCATATATCCATTGTTTTATGCGCTGGTTTTGCAGGCGGCATACTGGGTTCATTGGCAATGCAAATGTACCCGCTAGCGCAAAATGGGCCGCGTGTTGCGTTACAGGAAAATTTCAGAGCGGCGTCGGATGAAAATGATCCAAGCGATTTAATTTCTAAAATATCTCGAAGCATAGTGCGCATAGTTGATGCCGGAGTTGAACCTATGCGGCATAAAGGGTTTGGAGCGCTTGTTTCATCGGATGGATGGCTGATTTTCCCAGGCCAAATTCCTGCAAAAAAAATTTCTGTTCTTGACAGTGAAAATCGCTCATTTGGAGTAAAAAAAATTATCTATCACCCTGGATTGAATGTGTCATTTATCCAATCAACGCTTATCAATGGAAAACAGGTTGAACTTTTAGATAAAAGCAAGCTCACTAATACGTTTAACGGGTTTATTCTCAAAGGATTTTCATCAATAGAGCCGCTTGTTGTCACTTCCGTAGGGTACCCGTTTTCCCGCGTGCTTGCAGGGCCGTTAAAACCTAATGAGTATGCAAAGCGGTTTAATTATGATCAAAGATTTACACATGAACAAAGCGGCGTATTTACAGATGAGGGCGTTTTAGTTGGTTTTACCGGTGAATATGGTATTATACCTGTGTCGTCGGTAAGAGAAATATTGCCTCTGATATTCAAAAACAAGGAGCTTGAACTGCCGACAGTTCCGATTTCTTATTATGATCTTGCGTGGCGCGTAAGAGACGGCACGGCTGTACCAGCGGCGACAGAAGAGCTTTCTAGCGGCGCACTGCTTTTTGGCACAAGCAGAACATCGTATCGCTTGAAATCAAAGGAAAATAAAATTGCGCGGCTTTACGGAGGCGATATAATTACTGCCGTGAATGGCGAACGTATTGATAGAAACAGAGGGCTTGCTGATATTGTACAGCAATACCGAGTCGGCGACAGTATTACTTTTTCTGTCGTAAAAAAGAATAAAAAAGAAGAGTCCCAGATAACAATTATTCTAGAATCAATTAAATAAATTTTTATGACCAGTTCTGATTTTCTTTATTCCATACTTGCCGCATGCGCTGTAATACTTACTGTTTTTATTTCGTTTGCGCTCTATCACCTTATTATCATATTAAAGCGCGTTAGAGGAGCATGCGATATTATTGAAGATCATGCCGATAGATTTTTTCATCTTTTTGACGATATCCGGGAAAAAATCTGCGGTTTTAAGAATACAATTGATATGATCGCAACAACTGTGAAGGCGGCATTGGCGTTTTCCGAGCGCGTCGGGCGTAAATCTTCAAAACGAAAAAAGAGTGAAAACGAAAAAAGCGGGTGATCTGCCAGGATATGAATTTTGTCCATCTCCACACGCACAGCCATTACAGTCTTCTTGACGGTCTGGCAAAAATAGAATCGCTGATTAAGAAGGCAAAGAGCTTCGGTATGAAAGCCCTTGCTATAACTGACCATGAGTCATTGTATGGCGCAATAGAATTTTATCAGGCCGCACTTTTGGCGGGAATAAAACCGATCATTGGAGTTGAAACATACATCACCTCCCGCGGACGCGAGAAAAAAAATGGAAAACAAGATGATGAGCGATTCCATCTCATCCTTCTTGCGCAAAATACCGAAGGGTACCACAACCTTTTGAAAATGAATACAAAAGCGCATCTTGAGGGGTTTTATTACAAACCGCGCATTGATTTTGAATTGCTTGGGCAATATAGCAATGGCCTTATTGCCACATCGGCGTGCATCAACGGACAAATATCTCAAGCAATACTTTCACATCGTGATCCAGAACCTATAATCAAACAGTACTATGAGATTTTCGGAAAGGATCGGTTTTATCTTGAGATACAGCATCATCCGCATATTCCGGAACAAGAGAAAGTTAACACCGCTCTTATAGAGCTTTCAAATAAATTTGGAATTCCGCTCGTGGCAACCGCCGATTCCCACTATTTGGATCCTGAAGACGCCGAGGCGCACGATGTTCTGCTGTGCCTGCAGACTAAAAAAATAAAAACGGACACAGACCGCTTGTGCATGCTCGGAGAAGATTTCTCATTTGCGGACGGGAAAGAAATTGCTGACGTATTTTCCGCGACGCCTCAAGCGGTTGATAATACCGTCAAAATCGCTGATATGTGCTCTGTGTCAATTCCTTTCGGACATTCTGTCCTTCCGTATTTTGAAGTTCCGGCGTCTATCACCCATGAAGAATATTTGAAAGCATTGTGTGAAACTGGAATGAAAAAAAGATACGGGGAAGCGTTTGGACACGATCTTGGACAACGATTGGAATATGAGCTTGGTGTTATTATCCGAGCTGGTTTTGCCTCGTACTTTTTGATTGTCCATGACTTCATTTCGTGGGCAAAGAGCAGGGGAATAGTCGTAGGCCCGGGAAGGGGGAGCGCCGCAGGCAGTATCGTATCGTACGCGCTCTTCATCACGAATATAGACCCAATCAAATACGGCCTCTTGTTTGAACGTTTTTTAAACCCCGAACGCATTTCAATGCCTGACATTGATCTTGATTTTACTGACACCCGTCGCGGCGAGGTTTTATCTTATGTTGAAGAAAAATACGGCAAAGATCATGTCGCCGGAATCATCACGTTTGGCACTATGGCTGCCAGAGTATCAATTCGCGATGTGGGCAGAGTGTTGGACTTGCCGTATTCTTTTTGCGATATGCTTGCGAAACTGTTCCCAGCAAATCTTACTATCAAGCAGGCGTTGGAAACCGTTACCGAAATAAAAAGCGTGTATGAATCTGATGAAAGGGCAAAAAAAATAATTGATATTGCCAAGAAACTGGAAGGTGTGGCGCGGCATACGTCAACCCACGCGTGCGGTGTAGTGATTACAAAAGAGCCGCTAACGGATTATGTGCCATGCCAATATGCGTCACCTGATGATAAAAGTCTGATTACGCAATATTCATTGCACGCGATTGAAGATCTTGGATTATTAAAAATAGATTTTCTCGGTTTGAGCAATCTGACGATTTTAGAGCACGCAAAAAACATTGTAGAACGAGGAGGAGTTTCTATAGATTATGATACCTTGCCGCTTGATGATCACAATACTTTTCGGCTTTTTCAGGATGGAAAAACCACTGGAATATTTCAGCTTGAAAGCGCCGGCATGAAAAGGTATTTAAAAATGCTGAAACCTACGGAAATTGAGGACATTATTGCAATGGTTTCCCTGTACAGGCCAGGACCTATGGAATGGATCCCTGATTATATAGACAGAAAACACGGAAGAAAAAACATTACATATATCAATGATCGCCTTCGTCCGATTTTGGAAAAAACGTACGGCATTGCAATTTATCAGGAACAAGTAATGAAGATCGCCCAAGAACTTGCGGGATTTTCATTGGGTGAAGCAGATGTTCTACGAAAGGCAGTCGGTAAAAAAAATAAAAAATTGTTAAAGCAACAGAGGGAAAAATTCATAAACGGGTCCTTGGCGCGCGGATTATCGCAAAAAATTGCTGCGCAAATATTTGATTTTATTGAACCGTTTGCAGGGTACGGCTTCAATAGAAGCCATGCGGCGTGTTACGCGCTCATAGCATACCAGACAGCGTATATGAAAGCGAACTACCCTGCTGAATTTATGGCGGCGCTCTTGACTGCGGATCAGGGCGACAGTGATCGCATTGCTTTGGAAATTGAGGAGTGCCGCATGATGGGAATGACTGTATTGCCTCCGGACATAAACGAAAGCTTTGAAACATTCACGGTTGTCGCAAAAGACATGGGTTCCACAGGGGCGCATATTCGTTTTGGCCTGCTTGCAATTAAAAACCTTGGCGAGCACGTGGTCGCGTCTATCGTGGATGAAAGAAAATCAAATGGAGCATACATATCATTGGAAGATTTTTTTATGCGCCTGCCTGGTTCGGAAATAAATAAAAAATCCATTGAAAGTCTTATAAAAAGCGGCGCGCTTGATCGATTTGGCGATCGCGGCGAATTATATTATAATATAGATAACCTGTTGCTCTTTCATAAGCGCGCAAATGCGAGCAATTCAAATCGGCAGGGGAGGCTATTCGCGGCAGAAACGCTCCTGCCCACTCTTACGCTTTTGCCCGCGCCTAGAAGAGCGGATCGTACATATCTTGCATGGGAAAAAGAGCTTCTTGGGTTATATCTTACTGAACATCCTTTGAGCTCAATTGAAAGCGTGGTAAAACATTTTGTGCAAAAATGCGAAATAGTTCGCACGCTTACTGACAATACGCTTGTAAAAATCTGCGGAGTTGTCACGAGTATTAAGAAAATACACACAAAACAGAATGAACCCATGCTATTTGTCAAAATAGAAGACACCAGCGGTTCTTTAGAAGCAATAGTGTTTCCTACCCTGCTGAAAGGGACAGAACCGCTCTGGCGAGCAGATGCCATACTCGCGATTGAAGGAAGGGTTTCTTCTAAAGATGATGAAAATAAAATACTATGTTCTCGTGTCAGAGAAGTAAATGATGACTTTATAGAAACGCTATCTCAAATGGTGCAAGACCACACAAAAATTCCTGCAAAGATAACCTAAGGGCTTGGAAATAAATAACCTTCCCAATTTCATCTCATATTTACATCATCTTTTTTCACAGTAAATAGTGCTGTAAATCTAAGCCCTAAAGCGAACTTATTTTATAACAATGCCTAAATTGCTTAATCTATAACAAAAATTTTGAGTATGCATGCACAAAAAAACCAGACTAGGATAAAAACTTCATTATACCGCAATATCGCACTGTCATTTATTATACTTTCAATCGCGATTGCGGCAACCATATTTTATGTGACATTCAGCTGGGCAACTATAATCGTTTCTCCGCAAAGAATTCCATTTTCAGATTCTTATGATGTTAATATCTGGAAAAAACCTACCTCGCTCGCAGATGAATCTTTGTTTGGGCGCGTTGTGCAGACTTCTTTGGACGGTGAGGGCACTTTTTCATCAAGCGGAAAAGAATTGAAAACGCAAAAAGCCCGCGGATCTGTAATAATTGTAAACAACACTGCAAAGCATCAACCCTTGCGCGCCACCACAAGATTGCTGACCAGTGATGGCTTTCTATTCCGCACAGAAAGTTTTGCGGACGTTCCTGCAAAAGGCCAGATAAGCGTGCCTGTCATAGCCGATAAGGCAGGTGCCATTGAAGGCGCGGATCTTTCGCGCTTTACTATTCCCGGTTTATGGCAAGGACTGCAAAGCAGTATCTATGGGCAGTACTTTACACTTAGTTCAAAGGGCGAAGATGAGGTTTCGTTCGTCACTCAAGAAGATATTGATCGGGCAAAAAGCGAGGTTCTGCAAAAATTAAAAGATAAATTTTCACTTTTGCTTGGCATTCCTGATGCACAGTTCCAGAATAAAAAGGGAGTGAACATTTCCGACGTATCGGTAAAGGAATTTTCTTCCTCACATGCGGCGCTTGAGCGCGCGGTGAAATTTACCGTAAAGATGAATATCCTTGCGCAGGGAGTTGTATTTGACGAGAGTGAAAGCATGCCATTTATAAAACAGCATGCACAAAATCAGCTTGGGATGGGATATGAGTTTGTTTTTGGGGGTCAAGATAGCGTGTCATATACTCTGGAGCAAATCGATCCGATACGCGAAGAGGCAAAAGTGCGCTTTGATGTGACAGCGTCAAAATCGAGGAGTCAAGACGAAAGCCAATTTGTAAAAAGCAACCTTGTCGGGCTTGCAAAAGATCAAATCAAAAAATATTTCGCATCGTATGGCGATATAGAGCAAGTGGATGTCAGATTTTACCCGTTTTGGGTACAGCGTGCGCCCCTGCTTACTGATCACATACATATACTTTTCCAAAAGTAGCGGATATACTGACCTTTCTGTTCACGCTTTACTTTTAGCGTCTGGTTTCTGTGTATAAGATTTCCCGATATTTGGTGTTAGGCGAGGGTTGGCGTAACGTACCCTTGAATTTTATTCAAAGCCAAACCCGTTTACGCGAAAAATGCACCGTCCATTTTTGCCGCTTTAAAATTCAAATCATTTTTTTCAAGCTCGATTATAGCGCAGTCAGCCAAGTCACTTAGTTCTACTAGTTTTAAGACATCTCGAAAAAGCATTTAATTGAACCACCATAAGTAATGACTGCGATAGGATCGTATGGCATTTTGGAAACATCGTTGAAAGCACTTTTAACACTGCGTAAAAAAATATCATAGCTTTCCGCACCATCAATTGTATTTTGATAATCCTTTACTAAATTCACAGGAGTTACGCAGTTGATTAAATTTCCTTTTATTTATGAGCACTAACATTCTCTCGCAACCCTATATTTATAAGGAAAAACTTAAAAAGTGCGTAAGTCCTAAAATTCACTAAGTCTGGATATCAATACCTATCTTCCATACGCCTTTTTCTAGGAAAGCTTCTATCGTTTGCCTGGCGGCCTTGTTTATCAGATTAGAGTGCGATATTTTTTTCATTTTGCCATACTCGGCGAGCGTCATAATATGCGTGCCTTCCAAATACGCAAGTCGCTTGTGGTAACTGTTGGTAAGCGCCTTTCCGACTATCTCTTCCATAATATCAGTTGCGCCTTTGGCATCAAATTCGTTAAACGCTTCATAATATTTTTTGCGATCAATAAATTTGATATTAATAGGTACAAATCCATCGCGTATCAATAAATAGTTATTTATAACCCGCCCAATGCGGCCATTACCGTCACAAAATGGGTGAATGTATTCAAAAACAAGATGCAATTTTGCAATCCTTTTAATAATATTTTTATGGGTTGTGGCATTATACTCGGCTAGCATTTTTTCAAGTCGGTCAATCACTTCTTTGGGGTTAGGAGCGATGTAGCTGCCGACCCGCACAAATTCATTATCTTTTCTAAATCTACCTGCTATATCATCGCGGATATTTGAAATCAACATTTTATGAAGTGATAAAATTACCTCAAGGGTAAGTTCTTGCTCTTTGGCTCTTTTATCTATATATGACACAACCCGCGCCAGATTTTTTGCTTCAAAGATTTCTCGTTCATTGATGTAGCGGTCTAAATCTATCTGCAAAAGTATTTTTTCGGTTTCCTCAAGCGTAAGGGTGCTGTTTTCAATGGCATTAGAGTTGTATACTTGTTCGGCCACCTCCGCCTCGCTCAGCAATTTCAACAATGCCTGCTTGCCCACTGTCGCGGTATAGTAGCGTTCTCTTAAGCTTGAGATTGTGTTAAATATATGAAGCGTTTTTGGCATATTTATGAGGTTTATCAATATTGAGTGTTCTTATTCTATTCTACAGTATTCTCACTGTTTTATCAAGATAAACGTGAAAAATTATGAAAAAATGAATAGTTTTCACGTTTATAATGAAGCTCCATGCAGCAAGCTTCAGGGAGCTTCATTTTCACATAACGTCCGCGGATAATGCGATGTATTCAGACGAGCCGCAGGCTCGGATGAATATTTCGCATATCCGCTGTTAAACGACGTCGCGAAGCGATGGCGTTGAACAGCGGAGGTATCCGCGGACGTTAATCGACGAGCGGGGCGATGTCGATTAACTGGTTGATATCACAATTGTTTGCTGATATGATACAATATTAAGTATCATATCAGTAGTATAATAAATTAAAAGTGTGGGTAGGCGATGGTTATGAGATGAAAACAAGAGTCATTTCTGCTAATTTTATTATACCATATATAAACAATATAAAAGGTGCCTGACACCTTTTTTTCTTTTTTCGCTTGATATATTTACTGCAAAGGGTTATAATCGGACGTATGCATAATGACACTGCACCACACCCGGATACTCTTGCAAGCATGCGACATTCGGCTGCGCATCTTTTGGCCGCCGCGGTATTGCAATTGTGGCCTGACGCAAAACCCACAATAGGTCCTGCTATTGAACATGGGTTTTATTATGATTTTGAATTTGCAGTTCCCCCATCATTGCAAGATCTGCCAAAAATTGAAAAAAAGATGAAAGACATAGCAAAGACATGGACCACAATTTCTTCCAAAGAGGTGTCGCAGGATGAAGCGCGTTCATTTTATAAAAACAATCCATACAAAATGGAGCTCATTGACGACATTGTAAAACGAGAGGAGCCGATTACTTTTTATACATGGGGCGAATTTACAGATCTTTGCCGCGGCGGTCACGTAGAGTCTGCTTTGGATATACCTATTAACGGCATAAAACTCACTCGGCTTGCGGGCGC
>CAZKXN010000026.1:0-1301 GCA_964556905.1 uncultured Gammaproteobacteria bacterium | reverse complement strand
CTTACTCGCATTTACGGAATTGCATTTGATTCTTCTGAAGCGCTCCATGCCCACATAGCGTTTCTTGCCGAAGCCGCAAAAAGGGATCATAAAAAGTTAGGGCCGGAACTTGGATTGTTCATGTTTCATCATACAGCCCCTGGTTTGCCGTACTGGCTTCCCAAAGGGGTTATTATTTATAATGAACTGATTTGTTTCTGGCGAAAAGAACATCGCGCGCGCGGGTATCATGAGATCGTATCGCCAATGCTGAATAAAAAAGATCTGTATGTGATTTCCGGACATCATGAACACTATTGGTCAGAAATGTTTACTTCTAAAACAGAGGATGATGAGGAATATGGAGTGAAGGCAATGAATTGTCCTAATGCAATGGTTGTCTTCGGGTCCACTCTGCACAGCTACCGCGAACTGCCGCTTCGTCTCTCTGATACTGATACGCTACATCGCTATGAACGCTCCGGCGTCTTGAACGGTCTTTTTCGCGTCCGATCGTTTCGCCAAGACGACGCTCATATTTTTGTGAGCGAAGACATGATAGGGGATGAGTGTAAAGAAATTTTCAGCATAGTTGACAGGTTTTACAGCATTTTTGGCATGAAGTATACATTTCGGCTTGGCACGCGGCCAGTGAGTTTCATGGGTGACATAGAAACGTGGGACAAGGCAGAAAATACTTTGAAAGATATTCTTAACAAAAGCAATAAAGAGTTCGCTGTTGCAGATGGGGATGGAGCATTTTATGGGCCAAAGGTTGATATTTTAGTGAAAGATGCCATTGGGCGCGAATGGCAAATGGGAACAATCCAGCTTGATTTCCAACAACCGCGCAGATTTGATCTCTCTTACATTGCGGCTGACGGAAGCAAAAAAATTCCTATCGCAATACATAGGGTCATTTATGGTTCGCTAGAGAGATTTATCGGCATTTTGATTGAACATTTTACCGCAAAGTTTCCACTTTGGATCTCCCCTGTGCAGGTCGCAATACTTCCAGTGAGCGAACCGCATATTTCAATTGCAAAACAGCTTTCTCGCACGCTTGAAATGGAAGGCATTAGAACAGAAGTTGATGCCTCAAATGAAACAGTAAGCAAAAAGGTGCGCTCGGCAGAAAAATCAAAGGTTCCTTATATGATTGTACTGGGCGAAAAGGAAAAGGATCTTTCAACTCTTACAATACGCACACGTGAAAAAAAAGAAACAACAGATTATGCGTTGAACGATTTTATTTTGTCTGTGAAAGAGAAAATCAATTCGTACTCCAGCACACTTTGACCTTGCGATTTATTGACCTTTAA
>CAZKXN010000025.1:11458-14005 GCA_964556905.1 uncultured Gammaproteobacteria bacterium | reverse complement strand
CTTCGTCTATATAGATTATGACAATGAAAAAGCGGAAAAACTTGCGCAAAAATTTTTATCACCGGCGAGAGTGGAAATAAAAAAAGATCTCTGCGGAAGAGATCGAGTGGTTTGTATTTTTACGGATTAAGCGATGTCTGTAGAAAAACTTTTTTGTTTTTTCGGGCTAGTCAATGACTTTTTTCAAAACTGCGTCAATCTGCCGATCAAATTCATGCACAGTCCCGTTGTTGTTAATTACATGGTGGGCGACGCTTTTGAGCTGTTCTATTTGCTGTTGCGGCTCACCTGAATCTCGGATCAAAAATTCTTCATATGTAAGATCCGCGTCTCCCACATTTTCGTTGCGGTTTTTGGATCGTTCGTATCTTATTTCAGGGCCCGCGTCAATATACACAAGAAAAAAATTACGGTGCTTCCCGAGCTGTTCAAAATCAACAGCTCTTCGCACGCCGTCAATAATTACGATGTCGCAATCTGAAGAAAGGGCCTTTTTTTCCACTGCCCGCGCCAGCACATCTTCTCCGTATGTTTGCCGCAGGAATGTTGAGAGAGCGTCAATATGATCTCTGCTCTGCGAAATTGTATATACATCAAGGACATGGCGAAGACTGTCTGAAAACCGCACATATTCAGCGTTATATTTTTTCAATATTTCAGAAGTCATTCTCCCCTTGCCGGACGCAAGGCGGCCCGTTATTCCTATCAATACTCGCGGTTTGCTGTTTGCCTTTTCCATTGCGGCATTTTAGGCAATGGCTTTCTCTTCATCTTCTTTTTTCCCTTTTTCTTCAACTTTTACCGCCTCAACATCCTCCGCAGGCTTTCCTTCCAGTGATTTCTTGAGCTCTTCTTCAGACATTGGAGAGGAAACCGCAGTTACGATAGATTCAGGATTTGCAATAACCTCAATTCCAGAAGGTATGCTCAAGTCTTTGATTTTAATGCTGTCATTAAATGTTTCCAACATGGCAATATCAACAACAATTTCTGAAACCAGATCCTTTGGCAAGCATTTTACTTCAAGGTTTTTGATATTTTTCATAAGGATTCCGCCAAGCTCTTTTACTGCCTTGGATTCGCCTGCAAATTTCAACGGAATATGCGCAGTAAGCTTTTCCATCATATTGACCTGGTAGAAATCTATGTGAATAATGGAATTTGATCGCGGATCGCGTGCAACGTCATGGATCAATACCGGTACAGAAGTATTATCTTCTATCGCCAGATTGACAATGCTTGATGCGCCCGCGCTCGCATACACTTTTTCAAATTCAGACCTTGCGACGCTCACATTTTGATTATTTACTTTTTTTCCATACAAAATGCTCGGAATGCGCCTATTGTTGATGAGTTCACGGCAGTATTTGCCGGTTATCGCGCGCGTTTGCGCGGTCAGTGTGTGGGAAGCCATATTATATGCATTAGCAATTCTTAAATGCGATTGTAAAACATTATCATAAAAAAATATCACTGTCAACCGAATCAATCACGCGAGGCGTGTAAAGACGAATGCTTTCCACAACGCCAAACGCAATGCACGCCATAAATAGAGCGCTTCCGCCATAGCTAAAAAATGGCAGTACTATTCCTGTAACGGGAAGCAAGCCGACATTGCCTCCGATATTTATTGCGACATGAGCAAAGAAAAGCATGGCAATACCGTAGAGAGTAAACTGCGAAAAATCATCACTCTTTTGATTCATAAGAGAAAAAAGGCGGGAGAAAAAAACAGTCCATGCCGCAAGTATAAGAAGAACCCCAAATAATCCCATTTCTTCCGCAATCACTGAAAAAATAAAATCAGTCTGCGCTTCAGGCAAGAATCTCAACTGGCTCTGCGATCCGGATCCCAGTCCTTTGCCGAAAATCCTGCCTGAACCTATGGCAATCATGGCTTGCCTCACATTGTATCCTCTATCATGCACATCAGACGCAGGATTGATAAAAGTGAGTATGCGATCCTTTTGATAATCTTGCAGGAGAAAAATCCAGGCGAAAAGCGCCGCGGCGCATCCGATGACTAAAAGCAAGATGATATGTTTTTTTGATATGCGGCTTGCAAGAATCATGGCGCACCAAATAAAGAAAAGAATGCTTGCCGAGCCGATATCCGGCTGAAGCAAGACAAGCAAGATCGGCACGGATGTAATAATGCCGCTTACGAATATATGCCTTAATTGATGTATCTGTTTTGTATAACCGGAGAAATACGCCGCTAAAACTAGAATAAGACTGATTTTGGCAAGTTCAACCGGCTGAAATGTGAGAGATCCTATTGAGAGCCATCCTTTTGTGCCGCGGATAACTTCTCCGAAAAAAAGCGCTCCGGCAAGACTCAAGATTGAAAAAATATAGAGAATTGAGCTTGTGCTGCGAAAAAAGTTGTAATGAACAAAACTGACAAGAATCCCGACAGGGAGGAGCACGGCAAAGAAAATAAGCTGCTTATTCAAAAACTGCATTGCCTCCCCTCCTCTTCCAACGCCAATGCTATAGAGCGCGCTTAAACCCATGCTGGAAATGATCCGGGAGTTGACGAAGAAG
>CAZKXN010000025.1:5093-11448 GCA_964556905.1 uncultured Gammaproteobacteria bacterium | reverse complement strand
TAGTCATCAGCAGAATAAAGTCATACTGCTTGAATTTGCGTAGAATCATAAGACCTCTTGCATAATAATTTTTCGTCGCGAAATCATGAATTTTCGAGCGAAAACGACGAAGCGTGAGGAAGTGAATACATGCTATTCATTGACGAGCGGTGAGTTGTTTGTAGCCGAAAATTCATGATTGCAGCAGAAAGGGTTATTATGCAAGAGGTCTATAAGTTATAACCGCGCCCTAACGCAGCTGTGCGTCAAGAATATTCACAGCAGGTCTGATATAAAATGACGCAGGCCTGGGGAATGAATGAAACCATTGGACAACAGATGTGCGCTGTTCTTCGGGTTTTACGTTATACAGCGGAATTTGCGCGACGCTAACGACCTTGGAATCGGCCATTGCGACAATAGGCACGATAATTTCATTGAAAAAAAACGGACTTAAATTTTTTATGGTGAATGTCACTGACGATACGGGAACCGCATACCCGGCGCTTGTTTCTTCCGGCGATGCGTACTTGATGTCAGACACACTGAATCGGAGCCGTTCGGAAATCAGCCGCTCGTCCTGCATTGTCATTTTATGCCATTTTTTAGAAGTTATTGTAATATCAATGTTTGCGTCGGATGGGATTGATTGCGCCAGGAGAAGCACATACTTTTGCTCGTTAGGAAATAGAAATGATGAACGTTCTTCAAGCGGCTGTTCATCCGCAAAGAATTGATATGTGAAATCCACGCGCCATTCTTTGTTTGGATTTTGAATAAATGCATATAAATCAGCGCTTTTGCCGCTTCCGGCGAGCTCTCCCATCTGGTCAACAGTTATTTCCTGATGTTGCTTCGCGCGAGCCATGCCACGCGTTTGCTTTGCAAGATCAATCCGCAATTCCCTGTCTTCATTCATCTGCGCCAGAAATAGTATGAACGCGTACACAATAATAACAGCCCACCAGATTATAATGGATCCGATAATCCCGATGCGCACACTGCGTTTGATTTTTACAATGTGTGTCACCCACCAATAGCTTTTTTTTATATCTTCGTTGCTGGTAGTCTCTTGGTATGCCGTCATGGGTATGAGAATGATAAGGTAATGAACATATCATATCATACACTTGAATCTGTTTCAAAAATGTAGTAAGATACTAAGATAATCCACAACCCACCTTTTTGTCCGCATGCCTAAAAAACAATTAAAAAGCGATTACGGAGCAAGTAAAATAACTGTACTTGAAGGTCTGGAAGCCGTGCGCAGACGGCCCGGAATGTATATTGGAAATACTGCCGACTCCGGACTGCATCACCTGCTATGGGAAGTTATTGACAATGCCATTGATGAAGCAATGGCAGGATACTGCAATAGCATTATTGTGACGCTTCTTCCCGATGGTATGGCAGAAGTACAGGATAATGGCCGCGGAATACCAATTGAAATTCACAAGCAAACAGGAGTTTCCGCCCTTGAAACTGTGCTTACACGGCTTCATGCCGGCGGAAAATTTGGAACCGGAGCATATAAAGTATCAGGCGGTTTGCATGGCGTGGGCGTTTCTGTTGTGAACGCTCTTTCAATTCAATTGATAGCTGAAGTTAAATACAATGGAAAGTTATATCGTCAGGAATATAAAATAGGAAAACCTCTAAAAAAAGTAAAGTTAATAGGCAAAACTGCAGGGAGCGGCACTAGAATCACGTTTAAGCCGGATACATCTATTTTCAGCGTGCATGAATTCCAATGGCAAACTGTTGCTGATCGCCTGCGCCAGCTTGCGTATCTTGCCAAGGGAGTGCACATTACTTTAATTGACAAACGCGAGAAAAACGCCTCCGCTCCTTACTCATTCTATTTTGAAGGAGGGATTGCGTCATACGTAACATATTTGCAGGCTCGCAAAGAACCGAAAAATGATACTGTCTTTTATGTGGAAAAATATTGGGGAGAAAAGGATGCCATATTGGTTGAAGTGGCTTTGCAATATATTAATGATTACAAAGAAATAGTGTACGCATTTACAAATAATATTCTCAATCCGGAGGGCGGGATGCATATTGTTGGTTTTCGCACCGCGCTCACGCGCACTTTAAATACATACGCGCGCAATAAGGGATATTTAAAGGAAAAAGATGAGAACCTCACAGGAGACGATGTTAGAGAAGGGCTTACGGCTGTAATCAGCATTAAGATCCCTGAACCGCAATTTGAAGGGCAGACAAAATCAAAACTCGGCAATGTGGAAGCGCGCACTGCGGTTGAAGCCGTGTTTTCGGAAAACTTTGAGATTTTTTTGGAAGAACACCCTAAGGACGCGGACGCTATCATTGGTAAATGCGTTCTCGCATCTCGCGCCAGGGCGGCGGCGCGTTCTGCGCGTGAGACAGTGCTTCGCAAGGGGGTGCTTGAAGGGCTTACTTTGCCAGGAAAACTAGCTGATTGCTCGTCGCGTAATCCTTCCGATTCCGAACTATTTTTGGTTGAGGGCGACTCCGCTGGAGGCTGTTTTGCTGGAAATACAAAAATAGCGCTTACTGACGGACGTGAATTGAGTTTTGAAGACCTTGTAAAAGAACACACTGCGGGCAAGGATCATTATTGTTATACGATCTTGAAAAACGGCAACATTGGAATCAGAAAAATACTACACCCTCGAAGAACAAAGAAGGATGCGGAAGTGATTAAGGTAGTGCTTGATAATGGTGAAGAGATTATTTGTACTCCCGATCATAAATTTATGCTTCGTGATGGGTCGTATTCCGAAGCGCAATCTTTACGACATGGCGTATCCTTGATGCCTCTTCGTCGGCAATTATCAAGACTTGGCAAGAGGATCACTATTACTGGATATGAACTTGTTTATGACCCAAAAGATTTGCGATGGATTTTTACCCATATGCTTGCTGATGAATATAATACACAGAAAGGATATTATACGATTTCGCAAGGAGAGCACCGCCACCATAAAGATTTTAATAAGAGAAACAATGATCCGACCAATATCCTGCGACTTACCAAAGAAGGACATCTTCGATTACATCGTACACATATGGAAAAGACAATCCATCGTGAGGATGTGAAAGAAAAAGTTAGAGCCATACACAAAACCCCAGAATTTAGAGCGAAAATTAGGAAGAAAATGTTATCTATGGCTCCTCTGTTACGAGAACGCGCCAAAAAACAATGGGGAGATCCCTCATATAAAGAGTTCATGATTGCTGCCTCTAAGGCATTTTACAATTCCAATAGTGAATACCGAAATCGATTGAAGCAAAGATTATTTAATGAACAGACTAAATATTGGTCTTCTCCTCAAAATTGTGCATCACAAGCCGAAAGAGTTAGAACCTTTTTTGTCCAGAATCCTGGTCAAAAAGATAAACTTTCATTGCTTGCAAAACAGCAATGGAAAAATACGGAACTTCTTCAATGGAGGACAGAGAAAACAAAAGAACAATGGACGCCAGAGTTTCGTAAAAAAAGAAAAGCGGCATATGATAAAACATACCTGCATCATTCATTGTTTCTCTTAAGGAAATTATATGATCAATCAAAAAAAGTAGATCAAACTACATTTGATACACAGAGGATTGAACTAAGAAATAAAAATGTTCTTTCATATAAGACTCTGCGGGAACGCTTTTTTGAAGGAAGTGACGAACTGCTTATAGAAGCTGTATCAAATTTTAACCATAAAGTAGTCGCCGTGTTACCATGTACCGAGAAGATGAGTGTATATGACATTGAAGTAGAGAGTACGCATAATTTCGCTCTTGCATCAGGTATATTTGTTCATAATAGTGCCAAACAAGGAAGAAACAGAGAAATACAGGCGATATTGCCCCTCAAAGGTAAAATTCTTAATGTCGAAAAAGCTCGACTAGATAAAATTCTTGGGTTTCAAGAAATCAAGTCTTTGATCATTGCGCTAGGGACAAACATTGGAGAGCAATTTGAAATAGAAAAACTGCGATATCACAAAATCGTGATTATGACTGATGCCGATACCGACGGTTCTCATATCAGGACACTTCTCCTCACGCTTTTTTATAGGTATTTCCCACAGCTTATTGAAAAGGGACATGTGTATATCGCACAGCCGCCGCTCTATAAAATTCAGAAAGGCAGAGAGTCCCGCTATCTTTTTTCTGACGCGGAAAAAGATAACTTTATTTCAGATCTTGCAAAGGAGAAAACAGTGAAAGCTTCCGTAAAGGTTTCCGCGCAAAAAGCACAGGAACCAGAAGGCAGTGAAACAGTTTTTGAAGGCCCGCGTTACTCTGTCCAGCGATTTAAGGGTCTTGGTGAAATGAATCCTGACCAGTTGTGGGAAACAACCATGGATCCCTCCACTAGGACCATGAAACAAGTGACAATTGAAGACGCGAAACGCACGGATGAGGTTTTTGATATTCTAATGGGATCTGATGTTGAGCCCCGCAAGCGTTTCATTCAGGTGCATGCAAAGTCGGCAAAGAATATTGATATTTAATCCACTTCTTCCTACTTTGAATTACAAAACTCCAATTTTGTCATTCCGACCGACTGTAAGGAGTGGAGGAATCTGCATGGATATATACCACACGTAGATCCCTCGGCTCCGCTCGGGATGACAGAAAGTGAGTTTCGTAATTCAAGCTTCTTAATCTTCACCAAGCGAACAAAATCATTTGCCGTACATTCGCTGTTTGACACACTCGCGCTTACTTTGGTATACTTAAGATGATATTAAGATAATCTTAAAAACACCCTAATATTATGGCATTTCAACAAGAGCAGGCTCTATCAGTAAAAGAACTTCGTTCGCATTTTCCTGCGGTAGCCGAACAGCTTTCCCGCGGCCAGGAGTTTATTCTCATTCACCGATCAAAACCAATAGGGCGACTACTTCCATTCTCTGAATGGTCTAAGCAGTCTCATGACGCGCTTTCTTTTTTTGCGAATCCTCCGCGCAAAAGTCGGCTTAAGGGAAAGAAGTCAAGCGTTGCGCTCGTGCGCGCAGAGCGCTCGTAAGCTATGGACATATTGCACAATAACCTTTTCTGCCGCAAACAACTCACCGCTCGTCACGCTTCGTCGTTTTCGCTCAAAAATTCATGATTTCGTCGCGAAAAATTATTATGCAAGAGGTCTTATGACGAAAATTACTATTGATTCATCGGTTTTTCTTTCCGCACTTATTGATGGCGACAGATTTCATGATGAGTCGCGGGTATTTTTTGACAACATAAAGGATCAGAATAGTGTTATTGTTGAACCGATTACCGTTTTATTGGAAGTCGTGAACATTCTTATAAAAAACGGCGTGCGTGATGCGGGGCTCGTTTTGGAGCGTCTTTTGGAGTTTCAGATTCTTGACCTTGATGCTTCTATGTTTTCCGACTCTCAATTCGTATTTCAAAAATGCCGCCTGAAAACCGCGGACGCGCTCGTTGTGTGGTGCGCATCGGTATCGGAAAGTATTTTAGTCAGCTGGGATCGTCAGCTACTTCGCGAAGCAAAAAAGCTGGCGATTGCAGAAAATCCGTCAGAGTATATAAAACGGCGCAAACTATAAGACCCTTGTCATCCCTCCAGAAATGGACACCCCTCTTGACTTATTTTTATGAAAAATGATATAGTGGATCTATAAGGCCATGAAAAAAGCCTTTTTTAATTACAAAAGTATTGTATTTCAATGGATTTCCAAGCAGTTTTAAGGAATCTTACAGCGTATTTTAAAGATTCAATTCAAGAAATGAAGCGGGTTGTATGGCCCACTCGCAAGCAGGCGGCCACCCATAGCGTAATTGTTGTGATTATGAGTATTGCAATTGCCGCGTTTCTTGCCGGGCTTGACATTGTTTTTTCTTTTGGAATACAGCGCCTGCTTCAGTTGAAATTTTAACGTTTTATAAAAATGCCAAAACAAGCAGTAGATCAGGGTTGCCATTGGTATGCCATACATACGTATTCTGGATATGAGGAGAATGTGGTGCGAAACTTAAAACAACGCGTTGAGTCTATGAGTATGGAAGGCAAGATTCTCAATGTGCTCATACCAACGGAAAAAAGAATTAAAATTAAAAATGGGAAAAGAAAAGTGGTAACCGAAAAAATTTTTCCAGGATATGTGCTGGTTCAAATGCTGGTTGATGATGACTCCTGGTACGTTGTGCGCAACACCCCGAATGTTACCGGCTTTATCGGATCTGGAACAGTGCCAACACCAGTGTCAGATGCGGAAATGGAAGGATTACTAAAACGTGTTGGCGCAGAAGAGCCGAAATACAAGATTGATCTGGAACCTGGTTGCCATATCAGCGTCACAGACGGGCCATTTAAGAGTTTTGAAGGAGATGTGATTGAAGTGGATGAAGCGCGCGGCAA
>CAZKXN010000025.1:2132-5083 GCA_964556905.1 uncultured Gammaproteobacteria bacterium | reverse complement strand
CAAGATTAAAGTATCACTCAATGTTTTTGACCGTAAAACCCCTGTTGAACTTGATTTTTTGCAGGTTAAAAAGGTATAACTTAAACCCTAAACCCTACCATATGGCTGTAAAAATTAAAACAATCATAAAATTGCAGATTCCTGCCGGAAAAGCGAATCCTGCTCCTCCTGTTGGACCCGCGCTTGGACAACACGGATTAAATATTTCTGAATTTTGCCAGAAATTTAACGCGGCAACATCCGGCAAGGGAGATGAAATAACACCCGTAGAGATTACTGTATTTGAAAATCGCACATACACATTTATACTTAAAACTCCTCCTGTATCCGAGATGATTAAAAAAACTCTTGGGCTTGCAAAGGGGTCGGCAAAGCCGCTTACAGAAAAAGTCGGTAAACTCACAAAAGAGCAGGTGCGTCAAATCGCAGAAAAAAAATTGCCAGATCTTAATACTGATTCAATTGATGCCGCAGTAAAGACTGTTGAGGGCACAGCCCGTCAGATGGGTGTGGAAATTGCACAATAACATTACATGCATATGCAGAGAAAAATAACAAAAGCGTTCAAGCAGAAGCAAAAACTGATAGATAAAAACAAACGGTATACTGCGGAAGAAGCGATTTCGCGCGCTCTTGAATGCTCGTATGAATCATTTGACCCTTCCATAGAACTCCATATCCGCACAGGCATTGATCCGCGAAAGGGCGATCAGATTGTCCGCGGTTCTGTAGTTTTTCCGTACGCGAGCGGGAAGACTAAAAAAATCGCAGTGTTTGCAGAGGGTGATAAGGCAAAGGAGGCCGTAAACGCAGGTGTGGAGATAGTCGGCGGCCAGGAATTGATTGACAAAATCAAACAGACAGGCAAAGCGGATTTTGACATTGCGATAGCAACACCAGACATGATGAAATCTCTCTCAAGCGTGGCGCGCGTGTTGGGGCCGCGCGGGCTTATGCCCAGTCCGAAAAATAATACAGTGACTGCGAATATTGCATTGGCTATTGAAGAAGTTAAAAAGGGGCGTATAGACTTTAAAAATGACGCCGGAGGCAATGTGCATATTGTGATCGGCAAGAAATCTTTGGAAAAAGATAAACTATTCCAAAATTATAGCGTGTTTATGGAAAACTTCAGGAAAACCCGGCCTTCAACAGTAAAGGGAACGTTTGTGCGCGCAATTACACTCTCATCTACAATGGGTCCCAGCATTTCAATACAACCCTCATAAGCGTTTTTTGTATGTCGTCTCGCCCATTCACAACAGTTATTGGACTTGAGATTCATGTTCAACTCAAAACACTGTCCAAAATGTTTTGCCGCTGTTCAAATGCGGGCGAAGACGCTCCCCCCAATACAACTATTTGCCCTATATGCGTTGGCCACCCCGGCACATTGCCGGCGCTTAACAAGTCTGCCTTAGAGTACGGCATAAAGACAGCTCTCGCCTTTCACTGCGAAATACCCGAGACGTCTAAATTTGACCGCAAAAATTACTTTTATCCGGATTTGCCGAAAGGGTATCAGATATCACAGTACGATCAGCCGATTGGGGTCGGAGGATATATAGATATTTCAATTCCCAGAAAAGAAAGCGGCCATGCGCGTCCATCTGCGCGTATACGTCTTAGACGGATCCATCTTGAAGAAGACGCGGCAAAGCTCCTTCATTCACAGCAAAACGATGTAAGTCTTGTGGATTTTAACCGTTCATCCACTCCTCTCATGGAGATAGTCAGCGAGCCGGATCTGCGTTCGGCCGTGGAAGCTGGAATATTCCTCCGCGAGTTGCGAGAGATTGTCCGCTATTTGGATGTATCGTCTGCGGATATGGAAAAAGGGCACATGCGATGTGATGCAAATGTATCACTTGAGTTTGATGATCACGGAATTTCTGTCAATACGCCGATATCAGAGATTAAAAATCTCAATTCATTCCGTTCAGTTGAACGGGCGCTGGAATACGAAAGCAATCGGCTGTACCAAGAGTGGATAAGCGGCGGTACGGTGAGGAATCGCACATATAAAATCACTGTCGGATGGGACGATGTGAATTGCGTTACAGTACTGCAGAGATGGAAGGAAGAGGCACATGATTACCGATATTTTCCAGAGCCGGATCTGCCCCCACTGCATACAACAAAGCATGAAATTGAAGAAGTTCGCGCAAATCTTCCTGAATTGCCCATTCAAAAACGCGTTAGATTCATTGAAGAGTACGGTATTAGCGAAACAGATGCGGCTATCCTATGTCAGGACAAGATTTCTGCTTCGTATTTTGAACACGCCGCATCTGAACTTGACGAATGGATAGCGTCGCTGGGCAGTTCTGGCGATGACGAATTCGTAAAGAAAACATATCGCCTGCTTGCTTCGTGGTATATAAATAAATTTAACGGCATCTACCCTTTAGATCGCGTATCGCCTGAAAACTTTGGGCAGTTAATCGCGCTTATTGCGCGAAATGCCATTAACAGCACCATTGGACAGGAAATCTTGCAGATCATGAGCGAAAGAGGCGAAGATCCTGTGCAGATTATGAAGGAACGCGGCCTTGAGCAGGTTTCTGATTCTGGTTTATTGGAGCAAGTATGCGAGGATGTAATTAAAAAAAATTCCGATGCCTGCAAAAATTATATGAACGGAAAAACAAACGCGGTGATGTTTTTGGTTGGCCAAGTTATGAAGGAAATGAACGGTAAAGCCCAGCCCGAATTAGTCAGGCAAATACTTGAGAAGAAAATCTCTAATAAGACGTGAAGCTTTGCGCAGATCGCATGGCCTGATCCACTGTATGCGCGTATCACGTCGGAACCAGGCGAGCTGTCTTCTGGCAAAATCATGGATGGCAAAAGACAAATTTTTAATATACTCCTCGCGGAGCGCCTTATTGCGGATCTTGCTTTGCGCAATGAAATTGGTTGTATGGCGATATTCAAGGCCTAGACTTGAG
>CAZKXN010000025.1:0-2122 GCA_964556905.1 uncultured Gammaproteobacteria bacterium | reverse complement strand
TGAGAGCCATGCTTTTGGGACCCTGTTTGCCAATAGTCCCTCCACTTCCGCAATTAAGCCATTTCGCAGACGAACATTAAGGCGTTCATCTATTTTTTTGTAGAGTTTTATCTTATCAAGATTAAGGCCGATAAGGAACGGCTCGTAAAGCGGTTTCCCTTTTTTTTGCCACGATGAAAATGGACGGCCGGACACAATACTCACCTCAAGAGCGCGAATCAATCTTCTGCGGTTTTTTTGGTCTATGGTGCGCATAAGACGAGGGTCAAGTTTTGCCAGCCGTTTCACTAATGTTTCCGTGCTTAATTCCTCTAAATTTTGACGCAGCCGCAGATGAGGCGCTATGGCAGGTATTTGATAGTTGTCAATAACCGATTGGATATAGAGCGGTGAACCGCCTACAAGAAATGGCACATGACCCCGTTTCCAAATATCAGCAATTGCCTTGTCAGCGCCTTTTTTATATTGTGCAAGCGTGATTGTTTTTCCCGGAGATTTCCAATCAATGAGGTGATGCCTCACTATTCGCAGTTCTTTTTTTGTCGCTTTTCCAGTGCCGATGTCAAGCCCTGTATACACCTGGCGTGAATCCGCAGAAACTATCTCGCCTTGAAATTTTTTAGCAAGCAAAATTGATAACGCAGTTTTTCCGGCGCTCGTAGGGCCAAGAATGACAATTAGAGGTATCATACTTTACTTTCTGCCGTATCTTCCCTGTGTCCGTACATCACCCACTCAAGCGCGCGATCTATTTTCACGAAGCAAATCGCGCCAACAAGATCGTGTGTACCTCTAAATGAAACTCTTTTCATTTCTCGCGAATTGCCGCCGCACTGTCCCCTATCGCATGAATCAACAAGCACTTCCACGCATTTGCCGACATACGCTTGATTTTTTTGAAATACAATGCTCTCCATAAGCGACTGGAGTTCTTGCCAGCGGCGTTTTTTTTCGCTTTTAGGCACATCGTCCTTGTACATATTTGCGGCAACGGTTCCGGATCGGACAGAATACATGGCTGTATAAGATATGTCAAAATCGCAGGTTTGGTACAGGTCAATGGTCTGCTCAAAATCTTTCTGTGTTTCTCCGCAAAAACCGACAATAATGTCAGTCCCAAGAGAAATCAATGGATTTTTTTCCCGCACTTTGCTTATTCGCTCAATATAATATTCCCGCGTGTAGGGACGGTTCATGCGTTTCAGTATCGCGTTGCTTCCAGACTGCACCGGCATGTGCAGATAATTGATCTGTTTAGGAAGCGAGAGCGCGGCAAGCATTTGATCATCGGCATATTGCGGATGCGGAGCAGTGAAATGAATGCGCAGTATGCCGGGAATTTGGTTTAATTCCCACAGAAGCGCGGCAAAACAATTTTTTGATCTGTCAAATGGATTTGCATTTTTGAAATGATTCTTGTCAGACGGATTATAGAGATTTACTGTTTGTCCGAGGAGCGTGATTTCCTTACAGCCATTTAGTGAAAGATGATGCACTTCATCAAGGATCTCTTTCAACTGCCTGTCTTTTGCGCGGCCACGCGAGTACGGCACTACGCAGTATGTGCAGAATTTGTTGCATCCTGTGCTTATAGCAATGTATGCGCTTGCGAACGTGCGGTAGCGCGGCTGTATGCGCAAATAGTGCTCGTACTCAAAAGATGAAGCGACTGCTGGGTCTATCAGATCCGGATTAAGCTGGGAAATTCTTTGCGGAAGATAAATAATTTCTTCAATAGAAAAAAACAGATCAGCCATGGCCAAACGGTTCCGTATGTTTCCGTCCTTGTCTCTGCCTGCCATGCATCCTGTAATGACAACAATCGTGGCCGGTTTTATTTTTTTCAGTTCAGCCAAACGTTTTGCCATCCCATAGATACGATCTTCGGCAGTCTGCCGCACAGAGCATGTGTTATATATCATAACATCCGCGGCAGAATCATGGTCGCGCGTCTCTTGCAATCCAGCCGCAACGAGGATTGATCTGATACGTTCAGAATCAGATGTATTCATTTGACATCCAAAGGTTGTGAGCGCGAAGGATCCCGGCATGCTATTGACCTTTAAGCAATTACCTTAACGAAAAAGCCTATGATTTTGGCCAGCTTCTCGCCGTTCGCCAT
>CAZKXN010000024.1:5082-14225 GCA_964556905.1 uncultured Gammaproteobacteria bacterium | reverse complement strand
GATACCAAAAATCTCCTTGGAGAGGAGATTTTTGCACAAAATGCATTTTTCCTGGGGGAATAGGATTCGAACCTATATATTCTCCTTCAAAGGGAGAAGTCCTGCCATTAGACGATCCCCCATCAAAACTATAAATCTTGACAAATTCCTTGTGTCCATCCCGCTATTTTCCTATTTAACTCGCTGCTTCTTCGTAGTCGTATTCTGAAAACTCCCATATATTTATCTCCTTGATTTTTTCTATACAGATTCACTGTATGTTTTTTAAAATAGATATGGATATTTGGATCAGAATTACTAAATGTTGTTTGTTCAGAAACGGTATGCTCTTTTTCTTTTGTTCCTTCTGCCCAATAAAGAGCGATGCCAATGAGCCATAATTCCCTATCTGAAATTTTATCTATCTCTTTTACTGCCCGAATCTTTTTTTTCGTATTTTGCTGATGGCATATTAAAACAGCAGATGTATATATCCCATTATACACGACTCTGTTCAAACTGCAATTCTACACCTTCAAATATCTCCCGATGGCAAGAGTTGAGGTAAGGATGGTAAGCGCAAGCGAGGCGGCAAGCTGATACCCAAAAATTTGAATAAAATTCGTATTGAAATACCAAAGCACATCAAAGGCAATCCCATCAAAATACCGAGCAACATACGGCTGTAAAAAACCAAGCGCCGGGTAAAGCATAAGGACGGTTAAACCAAGAGAAACAACAGAATAGAAAATACTCTCAAGTATCAACGGCGCGCGTATAAACCAATTGCCAGCGCCAACGAGTTTCATAATCCCAAATTCTTTTCTGCGTGAATATATGGTAATGCGAATTGTGTTGAAAATAATCAACGCAATAATTGAAGCGAAAAAAAGCATTATCCATGTCCCCGCTTCTCTGATTTTTTTCTTCAATCCTTCCACGGTGGCCAAAAAAATCCGATGATCGTCATAACTGCGTTTCTCAATAAGGCCGGCATACGCGCTTTTGTCAATCGCGGATAATATGGCAGGATAATCTTCCACAGTATTGGCGTTAATTATAACGCTGGAAGGCAATGGGTTTGTCTCAAGTTCGTCCAGAGCTTCTTGAATGCGCGTGTTGCTGTCTAAACCAAAATTCGCCTTGAATTCTTCCAGCGCTTGCTGTTTGGAAATATATTCCACCGAAGCAATTTGGGGCAGTGTACGCATCTGTTCAGAAAAAACCTGCACATCGCTTTCTTGCGTTGACGGAGCAAAATACACTTTTATAGTAATGCGATCCTCTATGCTTTGAATCACGGCGTCTGCAAATCCATTTGCGAGAATGAAAAAATTTACCGTAAAAAAGGATAGCGTGAGAATAAAAATAGTAACTGCTGAAAGCCAAAAATTTCTGAAAAAATTCTGCAATGCAAATTTTATGATTCTAAACAATGCTCGCGCCATACTATATCTATAAAAAATATTTAGCTCCCGGCTTATCAGACTTGATCTGGCCGTTATGCATAAGAATCACTCTGCGCTTCAGTATATTTACAATATCGCGATTATGCGTAACAAAAAGGACTGTGGTGCCAACACGATTGATTCGCACCAATAGGTCAACAATGCATTTTGCTGTGAGTGAGTCAAGATCTCCTGTCGGTTCATCCGCGATAAGCAGTTTCGGACGATGCACGAGTGAGCGCGCGATTGCCGCACGCTGCTGTTCGCCTCCGGAAAGCTGGAGAGGGTAGCGATGAGCTTTTTCCTGCAATCCTACGATATTGAGAACCTGCGGCACAATGACACGAACTGTCTTCAACGGCTCGCCGCATACTTCAAGCGCGAATGCTACATTCTCCCATAATGTCTTTTTTTCAAGCAGCTTAAAATCCTGATACACAACGCCGATTTGCCGACGAAGCCGAGGGACATCTCGCCGATGGATGTGAGTAATATCCCACCCACCTACCATAATACTTCCTTTTGTCGGCCGTTCTTCGGCAGTGAGAAGTTTCACGAGTGTGGATTTACCGGCTCCGCTCTGTCCGACTAAAAATACAAACTCCCCAGGTTTCACGCAGAGCGTAACGCTTTTTAGCGCTTCTATATCCGGCTTATATGTTTTATAAACGTCATCAAATTTTATCATCTTGCCGCGATGCGTTCAATAATAACTGGAATTAATCCTTGTTTTGGATTTCCTATTTTTTCAAATGCTGTGCGAACAAGATCTAGTACGCGCCTCTTATCTTTATTGGTCCATGTTGAAGTAACAGTAACGCGCACGTCTTTTCCTGTATCCTGATTTGTCACTCTCAATTTTGTCCCGATAGGAAAAATGTTTGTTGCCGCTCCCATTGGATTGCGCTTATGACGATACCAACTTGCAAGTCCTGCATATTCCGATCTCTCATCAACAAAAACGGCAACGTACTGTTTTTTTAGCGGCATCTCTGCACTGGTGGTCCATGTCTTCCTGTTCATGACGCTTTCATGAGATTTCCACGTTTTTTTCATCTGATCCCACGTATATATCCGCGGACGAAATTCTGTTGGTTCGTGCCGAAAAGAAACAGCAAGTCTTGTACTTGCATTATATTTCGTTTCATCCATAAGCGCAATCTCACAAACCTTGCTTAAACGTTTCATATTCCCCGCTATCGGAAAAAAGCTCTCAACTAAAACTCCATCAATTTTTCTCAAAATGACAGTATCCGCCGCTCTAACGTTTTGGATCTGCGCGCGCATACCGCATTCATCTGAAACGACCTCTTGTGCGGCAAAGGCGGAATTACCCACAGAAATCAATACAACAAAAAATACGGCAAACTCTAAAATATTGTAAAATTTCATATCTGAATTATACTTATGCAAGTATACCAAATTTTGTAAGTGCCGTATAGTGTTTAGGAAAACAAAACACTATGGGCGGGTATAGTACAATGGTAGTATGCATGCTTCCCAAGCATGAGACACGGGTCCGATTCCCGTTACCCGCTCCAGGACAGATTATGTACTTCGAATATTGCGCAGTGTGTCCGCGCAGGGTAATCAAAAAGGATGATAGCCGCGGCATGTGCTATTTACCGCTCGCTTGCAACTCTAATAAACTCGGTAAACAACGGATGAGGATGTATGAGACTTCCTGTAAACTCGGGATGAAACTGTGTTGCAACAAAAAAAGGATGTTTTTCCCTATCAAGCTCCATGATCTCCATAAGCACACGATCTGGAGACACGCCAGAAAAAATAATCCCTTTTTCTTCAAACTGTTTTACATAGTCAGGATTTACTTCGTATCTATGGCGGTGCCGCTCTTTGATTGTAAATTCATTCTCGGAAGATGCTGGGTTTGACCATCGTCCTTGTTTGGCGCGAGAGTACGCATTGTAGGCAATGGTGCCTTTCTTCAAAATTGCCGGGTATACGCCAAGGCGCATGCTTGCCCCGTAATTGCCGCTCACTAGATTCTCAACCTGTTCGGGTAAAATATCTATAACAGGATGCGCTGTTTTTCGTTGGACTTCAGTAGTGTGGGCGTCAGTAAGACCCATCTCGTTGCGAGCATATTCAATTAAAGCAAGTTGCATGCCATAGCAAAGTCCAAAGTATGGAATCTTTTGTTCTCGGACATATTGAATTGCTTGAATCTTTCCTTCAATACCCCTTGCCCCAAATCCGCCAGGCACCAAGATACCATCATACGAAGAGAGCTTGCTCACGAGAGAATGATCTTCTTCAAATTCCAAGGAATCAATCCACTCAAATCTTGGTTTGCAGTCAATAAGATATGCCGCGTGCTTCAATGATTCAATCACTGAAATATAAACATCGGAAAGAAAATAATCTCCAGTCTTAAAATACTTTCCGATAATTGCTATCGTAACTTCATCTTCTGCCTTTTTTGCTTTCTGCACCATTTTACGCCACGGCAACATATCAGATTTGATCTTACTTTTCATGTGCAGGAGATTCAGGATAATATCGCTTAGGCCGTCTTTATCAAAATTTAAAGGTACGTCGTAAATCATTTCAACGTCAGGGGCTGATATAATATTCTCATACGGAATGTTGCCAAAATCCGCAATCTTCCGTTTTCTCTGATCGTCCAATGCACGTTCCGCTCGAGCAATAATAATATCCGGATTCACTCCGTATGTATTCATCGTGCGGATCGCATATTGCGTCGGCTTTGTTTTCATTTCTCCAACCATGTGCGGAATAGGCAGATAGCTTACCAAGACAAAAATAACATCCTCCTGGTTGCGAAGTTTCATTGTGCGCGCGGCTTCAACAAAAAGCGCATTTTGATATTCACCAACCGTACCGCCGATTTCTACAATCGTAATGTCTGCGCCGGATTTTTTCACAGACGCTTGAATGCGAGCAAGCGACTCTTCAACGATATGAAACAATGGCTCAACGCATCGCCCGTTATATCCAAGACTGCGCTCGCGGTCAATGACAGTTTTAAAAACCATGCCATTAGTCATGTAATTTTCCGGCAAAAGCGAAACATCCATAAAGCGCTCGTAATTTCCCATATCTTGATCGCACTCAAGACCGCTTTCCAGCACAAAAACTTCCCCATGCTCCTTTGGATTCATAGTGCCGGCGTCCACATTCAAATACGGGTCTATTTTAATCGGATTTACCCTAAACCCGCGCGATTGCAACAGCTTTCCAATGGAAGCGCATGCAATGCCCTTTCCCACGCCAGACATTACACCGCCAACAATAAAAATGTATTTATGATTTTTCATATCGCTATATCGTACGTAATCTTCTCTTGCGAGAATAAGTGGTATTTAGTATAGTAGACATGGTAGAAACAGACATTTCTGCACAGATGAGCGACTATGCTGTCGTGCATATAATACCAAATGATATGCTCAACCGCAACACATGTCTTCACGCTGTCAACGCCTGTCTTCACGCCAAAGTTTTTCAGCAAGTGCCAGCGTAGCTCAGACGGTAGAGCAATGCTTTCGTAAAGCAGAGGTCGCGAGTTCGAATCTCGCCGCTGGCTCCATGATTATTTCGGATTAAATACTATATGACTCAAAATTATTGTTGCCGTAGGTTGGATTTCGCTCATTGAGAGTTTTCTTGGCTGGTGCGGATTTCATCGTCTATTCCATATAGACAACAAAAATCAATAAAAAGGTCGAGAATTAATAACCAATAAAACAATAAATATATGAACAACGAAAAACATTATTGTCAAATCAATAAAAATGGTTTTGCGTTATCTGCGGGAGGAGTAATGGGGGTGCTGTATGTCATTTGCGCAATCTTTGTCGCGCTCTGGCCCGGCTTCGCGCTTCAGCTTTTAGGCTGGCTTGTGCATCTGGTGAATGTAGAAAAATTTGCCGGCGATGTCGCGATGACATTTAGTGGATTTATTTTGGGCTTGCTTCAAGTGGTGATTTACACCTATATCAGCGCGTGGCTTGTCGCTTGGCCGCACAATAAATTCTGCGATACAAACAAATAATTATGTTTAATATCTTCAAGAAAAAATGCCCCGTATGCGGAATGGCATTGGAAAAGAATGGCAACTATCCCGAAGGATATGGAAAGAAGTTTTGCTCTGAAAATTGCAAAGAAGAATATCAAAAGAAATCAGTAAATGAGCAATCAAGATCATCCTCTAAAGGATGTTGTCATTAATTCCTGACGTTGCTTTTTCACGCAACCAAGCTCTCGCGAGAGTGAGAAAAAAATGAGGATGGTCTATGGGCGCCTATTTCTTCATGAAAAAAAAATCCCACCACAGTGTTGGATTTTTTTTGAGTGCCTTAACAGACTCGTCACTTACAGATCCTTTTTTTGAATCCTGCGGAGAAGACGCGTATGTTCTAGATTTTTCAGTTTTTGAAAGCACAACTGCGTATTCACCCTCTTTTTTCATTCCAAATTTTACGCGCGCTTCCCGTTCTGCAAAAAAATCGCTCTCCAAAAGTTTCTGCAAATTAAAAAGTTGTTCGCGTTTCTTTATACTTTCATTGATTTGAGATTGAAGCGCATTGATTTGAGAATCTGTTTCATACATTTTATACACGACTCTGACAGTCTGATACGCCATAGCTACAAAAAATATGCCGATTACAGATGCTACAATCTTGGACCTCATCAATCGCACAAACACATTCATAATGGTAGGGGCTTTTTTTGTTTTGAAGCCGGGCTGGAAATAATATCCATTACCTTCTGCGGACTTGGTATATTGTAGAGCGTAAACTTCGTGTTCGTAATAAACATAGTAAGATGAATATTTCCAAAACGAAAGATCGTTTGAATTATCCCCTTTGATGTGTATGAAAGTTCAGAAATGTTTCCAAGAGCAACTTCTGTAACCTGTTTTCTAAAAAGACTCTGACGTCGGATTGAAATCAAACGCCTTTCAGTAAGTATGGAAAGTGTTCCGTACCACGCGACTATCCTGCTTGCGAGCATAAAAAGCAGAAGCGCGCATAAGAGAATGAATATGACCGCACCAATAGCCCCAAGCGAGAGAAACTTAAACATAAACAAAAAAACCAATACAAGCGCAAGTGTAAGCGGCACGCTCCATACCACAACAAAAAAAACATGCGGGCGAAAAAAACCAATAATCCGCTCATCTTGATCAAGTGAGACCTCTTCTTGAAGTAATGGCATACAATGTAAATATCTTAAAGCATCGTTGAAAAATTATAAAATTTCACCGCTAAAACGGGTTGAAGCATCATAAGATGAATGCTTAGGGCCATTGTAGTTCACGCGAAGGTATGCAGTCTAAAATATTATTGCGCTGCAAGTCTATTATAGCATAAACACTCCGCATTGACACGGGGGTGCCCCATGAGCTATTTACTGTCTCTTACCGGAAGACGATCCACTAAAACTATCTTCTTGCCTTCAAGAATTGTGAATAAGAAACGATCCGTAATGCTTTTCCGATATTGATATTCGGATATTTTCATCAAAGCGTAATTGATTTCCTGATCAATCTCCTTTTCCAACGACGAAATAAAACGAGCAAGCTTGTGCCTGTCTATATCTCCGACAACCAAAATATCAACAGGAGTATCAGTCCTGCCCACAAAAAAACCGGACATTAGCGCATAATCAACAGTTCCAAATGAAGATATTTCCCGCACGAAACGATTTTGCAGTAACAATGGGCTTTTTAAGAAGAGATGCATTAATTCATCAAATAGCACAAAACTGCGATTTGCCTTAAAATATTTTCTTAAGGTATTGTCAACTTTCACGTTTCTCTTGCGCGAGTCTGAACCATTTCGTGAATCAGATGATGGGATTTGCTTATCTATAACCTCATCTATGATTCCGCACTCGAGCAAATTCTTCAGCTCTCTTCGTACAGAGTTGATTTGCGTATCTATTTTACGCGTTAATTCGCGTATGAAAAACTTTTCATCTGGATTTTTTAAAAAAAGGTGCAAAAGGCGAGTTCTTGTCCTTGAGCCAAATAGTTGTTCAAGCATATAGTTTTTATGTTGAAAATTACTTGTAATTGAATACTAAAACTGTTCATCTAGCTTCTTGCGCTATTAAAGACAGTATAGTATAGTATGTGCATATTTGTAAACCCCCCACCCCCAACAACGGAAAAGTATGAAAAACAAACAGCAAACGCTTGGGAAGCATACAATTTTTATGTCGGCGCTGTCTGTACAGGGAAGGATAAATGATGAGCTGTCTTATGTATTTACCGAACCCCGCATAAAAAATGGGGATAGCGACATATCCTTGTTTGGAATCTTCCTTTCTCAAAACACATCTGATATCTACGCGGCATTCATAGAAAACACTGTTAAACATTTCCTTGATTTTTTTCTTCGCAGTCCCGGGAACATAGAAAACATTCTTGATTCGGAAAAAATGAACGCGTTTGAGTTTATGTTTGAACACTCGTTGCAGTATACGCATGAGAATGTTTCAAATGCCCTCCTACATCTGCAAGAAGGCAGTCAGAAATCCTCATCTATAGATGTTGGCAAGATACACTTTATTCTTGGCGCGGTAATGGACGGATCGCTCTATATCTGCACGCACGGCAAGTCAATGCGTGTATATCTTATGTATCCCATTAAGGGCTCACATCCGTCCACGGCGTATTCAATGATAGACATCCTTCGTTCCGCTACGGGCACGCAAGATGAATCATTAGGAAAACTATTCTCAAGTGTAATAAGTGGAAATATTTCTATCCCTCAAAGCAAACTTGTTATTTGTAATCAGTCGTTTCTTGATTATGTATCGCTTGAACAGTTAAAACATTCGCTGACAAATCAAAAAACTGAATTTCTCACAAATTATTTTCAAAATCTTCTTGCCAAGGCACGCGCAAAAAGCGATTTTTCCGCTATATTTATAGATCCATGGCGTGCTGATATACCACCTGCTCAAACCACTCGTGATACGATATCGCACTCATCCATAGTATCACTGCTTAAAAAACAAAAAGGCACAACGACTGTCTTGATGCCCGGCATAGGAAAAAACCTTGGAAGGTTTGTCTTTATATGTACTGACCTTGTGTGGCGAGGATTGAAGGATATCGTTATCACTGCATCGCAACGTTTACGTTCGGCAAAAAATGATACTCTGCGACCTGCATTTGACTTTGGAAACTTTTTAAGAACTGTCCGCGAAAACGCTCCAAGATTCTTTGTGCGGTTTCTTTATACGTTCTATTCGCAGATCATACAAATAATAAAAAAATATGCGCGCTCTTTTTGGAATTACGCCGTACGCCTGATTGACACAAGGTTTCGGCCATTGCCTCCAAATTCAAAGGCACTCCTGATTGTATGCCTGTTATTTGCCATTCTTTTTATCCAAAGTCTTTTTGCTATCGCCAGACAGAAGTCCATACGAGCTTCTGAAACGCGATACAACACGCTTTTTTCAGAAATTGAGCAAAAACTTAACCTTGCAGAAGCAAGCATCATCTATGAAGACGACGATAAAACAAAACAAATGCTTGGTGATGCGGATCTTATGATAAATAAAATCAACGGCGCGAGATTAGACGATTCTGAACTTCAAAAATCATTTAGCCGTATCAAAGAGCGATTCGGTCTCATTGCGGCAAAAATATCGCGTATTATAAATATTTCCTCTCCGACAGTCATTGCTTCGCTTGATGAAAGCATACCTTCCGCA
>CAZKXN010000024.1:4646-5072 GCA_964556905.1 uncultured Gammaproteobacteria bacterium | reverse complement strand
CGATACGTTTTGCCGGCAATACAAAACCTCTTGTACTTGTAAATAGCGACAGCGCCTATACCGTAGATACCGCAAACGGATCAGTAATGCAGATTAATACACAGACAAAAATCGCATCTGTTCTGTGCGCGACATCTTTTTCAGAAAATTTGGCATATATTTGCGGCTCGGCTCAAAGATTATTCGCGTATAATACAAAAAATGATTCGCTTCAAACCTCTCCTTTCCAAGACTCCGGGCGAACGCTCACTGATATAGCTATATTTAATAAACGGCTCTACACGCTAGATAGCATACAAGGAGTGATTGCAAAACATAATAGAAAAGGCGATGGCTTTGGTGAGGGGTCGTTATGGATACGGGATGGAAGTTCTGTACAAAATGCCCGCCAGTTTGCCATTGACGGACGTATTTATGTGCTAATGG
>CAZKXN010000024.1:965-4636 GCA_964556905.1 uncultured Gammaproteobacteria bacterium | reverse complement strand
ATGGACGGCATTACCATATATGCGTATAACGCGGGAAAAAAAACAGGCACTGTTCCTCTGCCAGCGCTCCAAAATCCTATCACAAAAATCGCTCAACTATGGACAACTGATGAGACTGACTATCTGTATCTGGCGGATAGCGGTGAAAACAGGATTATTGTATTAGATAAAAGAACGAACGCGTATGTGCTAAGTCTGACATCACCGTTATTTTCTGATGGCATACAAGATATTATGACAACAAAATCGGACCTATTGGCTATTGCTGGCGGCAAACTTCTTAAAATTCCTTTACAAAAGATAAAATTATAGTCGGGGTATTAAAAAGAATAAAAAATCCCGCGGTTTTTATTATACCTGCGGGATTCATTTAATAATGAAGAAAACCTAAGAAAGGGTAACCTTTCCGCCGGCATCTTCAAGTTTCTTTTTCATCTTTTCTGCTTCATCTTTTGTTGCTCCCTCTTTTACAACCTTTGGCGCGCCATCAACAAGGTCTTTTGCTTCTTTCAAACCAAGCTGTGTAAGCTCGCGTATTGCTTTAATTACATTGATCTTATTGGCTCCAGACTCTGTGAGCTGGACAGTAAAAGATGTCTTTTCTTCCGGCGCCTCTGCCGCAACCGCGCCTGCAGGATTGGCCGCAACCGCGGAAATTACCGGCGTTGCGGAAACACCAAATTTCTCCTCAAGGATTTTTACTAGTTCCGATAGCTCCAACACGGAAAGCTGCTCAATCTTTGCGACAATATCCTGAAATTTTTCAGGAACTGCCACTGTTTTTTCTTCTGACATACGTAGTCGTTATAATGAATAAAAATATATTAATTTTTTTGAGACATCCCGCCAATAACCGTAATAAATCCGCGAATAGGCCCACCCAAAACTCCTACAATCCCACGAAGAGGGTGTGCAAGCGTGCCAACAAGATTTCCAAGAAGCTCTTCGCGCGAAGGAAGAAGCGATAACGTGCTGATTGCTTTTGGATCCAGAAATTGAACGCCTTTTGGACCAGCTAATACAAGACCTAGCAGTACTTGAAATTTTATATGCTCTTTTTTAAAATTCTCCAATACTTTAGCCGGGGTCACTTCGTCTGCGAAACTAAAAGCGGCTGCGACTTCTCCTTCCAAATTCTTAAAGTCTATTCCTGTTATATTCGCGTCATTGAAAACTTTGCGAAACAACGTCTTCTTTGCCATCAAGCATAAAAGATTGTGCGCACGGCATTTTTTTCGCAATGCGCTTGCCTGTTTCACTGTCAATCCTTTGAGATTCACAAAAAAAACAGCGGAACTTTTCCTAAGATTGTTTTGAATTGTCTCTATGACTGTTTGCTTGCTGTTTCTGCTTCTAGCCATATTATGAAAAAGGTTAAAATTAAACGATTAGTATTTTACAATAAAAAAATGGACCCTTCCAAGTCCACAGACAATATAATTACAGCTTTCTAAAAAGCTTTTTATTTCCCTCGATAGGCGATTCTCCATTCTATTGACCTTCACGTATGCCTTAGGGCTTGGAAACAAATAACCTTCCCAATTTCATCTCATCTTTACGTCATCTTTATTTGAAAAAAATCTTCAAAATATGACTATATTCTTCAAATTCTTTCAAATAAATTTGACGTAAATTTGAGCGAACTTGGAAACGTTATTTATTTCCAAACCCTTAGAGAATGATTCTGCCGCGGCTTTTGCCGGCACACCCATTGTCTGTGGGAATAAAAATACCATACAATGCCCTGTTAATTTTGTCAAGCACATGCACATGGTCCATACGAGTTGACACTTCCATACAGGCGCAGCAGCCCCCGAGTCGGTCCTTTACCGCGGCGTGTGGACCTAGAAGCGGACACGGGGTTGCCCATAGTGCTGTCAAAAGGGAGAGCGAGCGAACGTGTATAGACTGTCCCTGCCGAGGTCAAAGATCGAGGAAGGGCCGACGCTTTCTGTTGATATCTGCTGCGGCCATCCTTCGCTTCGCGGCTATGATGGCAGAACAGAATTTTTAGGCAGTCTGACCAGGCTTTCCACCTGGGGCGCGCAATATCTGGAATAACAAATCAAGCGATATTGGCAGTTTTTAGACAATCTGGCAACGCGAAAAGGACCACCCCGAGGGCTGATAAAATGTGTCAATTTGCGAATTTATGGCATTTGTTCAGAGTGCTCCCGTGAGCGGCTTTGGGAACAGTTTTCACTCTAGACACAATTGATTTACGCACCAAAAAACTGCTTGGCGTGCGATAACGCGTTATTCCTTGTTTTCCCCTGGTGCGCGAATAATTTTTCATAAATATCTTTGCTTTTTTTTCTTATGATCTTCAAATGTTTCACTGTAATGCACGCGTCCGTCAGGACTTGTAAGAAAATACAAATACGGGTTAGCATTCGGATACAAAGCCGCTTTCAAAGATGTAAGTCCGGGGTTTCCAATAGGGCCCGGAGGCAATCCGCGATATTTGTATGTATTATACGCCGAATCAATCGCAATATCTGAAAGACTGGCTTGCGGCGCGCTTTTGCCGGTTGCATAATTAACAGTAGAATCGGCTTGCAGAGCCATATTTTTTTTCAATCTGCGGCTGAATATGTCAGAAACAAGCGCGCGATCTTGAGAAGTGGCAACCTCGCGCTCAATAATGCTCGCAAGTGTCGTAACTTCAAGGATTGTAAAACCTCTGACTCGCGCGTCGCGCTTCATCTGATCAGAAAATTTTTTATCAAAATTTGAAAGCATTTTTGTAATAATATCCCGAGATGAAGAATCCTCAAACACTCTGTATGTGTCCGGAAAAAGGAATCCTTCCAAAGATGAAAGCGGAGGCGTGCGCGACAAAAATGAATATGACGCGCTCCAATCCTTTTTCGTTTCTTCTAAAAAATCCTCTGCGGTTCCAAACCCCTCTTTGGAAAAATATTCCGAAATCTTCGCAACTGTCCATCCTTCAATAATAGTGATTGTTTTCTCGCGCACTGCCGGACCTGCAAGGAGAGAACGATACATATCGTATTCGCTCATCCCGCGAGTAATATAATACGTTCCCTCTTTTATGTTCTTCCGGTCAGATAGAAACGAAAGTATGCTAAAATCAATTTCTCCTCTCAACAATCCTTTTTTTGACAATTCACTTGCAATTCTGTGTTTCGTATTTCCCGGCATAACACGAACAATCACATCCCCCTCCTTTATATCAATAGGCGAAAAAAGTCTATAAGAAAAAAATACGGCTGTTGCTAATAAAGCGAGAATTGATATAAAAGCGAACCTCATGATGATTGATTTTTGCACTTAATAACAAGCTCCACGAATACCGCGGAAATAATGCCAATGCCGATACCAGCTAACACATCGCTTATATAGTGCACTCCGGCAGACACGCGAGAAAGCGCTATAAATACAGCGAACAGGCACGCTAGGACTCCCCTCCCGCGAGAAGCAAAAAGTATGGTGACAGCGATGCTTGAAACAAGAGCCGCGTGATCGGATGGAAAAGAATCAAACAAATTTGATGTATCCAAAAGAATCCGTGCGTCAAGATCGTGAAATGGACGCTCGCGATACCACATAAGAGCAATCAACGCATTCGCTATATATGCGATACACATGGCGTAGACTCCATTCAAAAACGTTGCGCGCCACATCCGCAAACCGATAAGAAAAAACGG
>CAZKXN010000024.1:0-955 GCA_964556905.1 uncultured Gammaproteobacteria bacterium | reverse complement strand
TGCCATTTACGGCAAAAAAATAAATTGCCCGGTCAAGATTTTTGTCAACTCCGGCAAATTGGTTTAAAAAAAAGAAAATGTCGGCATCCATTGATATAGCGGACCTTTTAACGAAAGATATTACCTACATCGCGGACAGTAACGGCAAACAGAAGAATCAAAAGCAAAACAAAACCCGCCAAGTGAATAGTATTCTCTATTTCAGGTTTTAATACGCGCCCCCTTACTTTTTCAATGACAGCAAAAAGAATTCTCCCGCCGTCAAGCGCGGGGATTGGAAGCACATTAAAAATAGCCAAACTCACCGAAATGAGCGCCATAAGATTGACAAGATACGAAAAACCCAATTTTGCGGCCTGCGACGCGTGTTCGGCAATGCCAACAGGACCGACAAAACCATCAAAAGCGCGTTTTCTTACAGCCGTTCCGAGCGACACAAATATTGTCTTAACCAGCATCCCTGTTGTCTTTACAGATTCTATAAACGCAATGTGAATGGGAAACGATACTGTCGCAGTGGCGACCAATCCAATGCCAAGCCCGATAGATCCGTTCGCCCCTTTAAGTCGCCGCGGAGACGCCTCTATTGAAATTACGCCGCCATTGCGCATCACAGCCACATTAACAGATTTTCCGTCTTGCGATTTTACGTACTGCTGTATTGAAGCAATACTATCAAACGTCTGCCCTTCAATTGTTTTAATCACATCTCCCGCTTGCAATCCGCTTTCTTTAGCAGGCGAAGGGTCGCTCACGCTCACTATCTGAATACGAAAATCCCGCAATGAAGAAGCATTTTGTATGCCTTCAACGCTTTGCGGCATTCCAAATGCATACCCCGCAGTAAAAACACCGACAGTAAACGCAAGATTCATAAAAACACCCGCCCCAAGAATAATAATCTTTTTCCATATTGCTTGCGCGGCAAAACTGTCCTCATCATGCGATTCGCCTT
>CAZKXN010000023.1:13155-14652 GCA_964556905.1 uncultured Gammaproteobacteria bacterium | reverse complement strand
CCAACGATTCCGCTAGAGACTGTGATAGGAGCTGAAGTTTTTTTTATTGCGCTCTTTGCGGCGTTTTATTTCATTCCAAAGATATTTTTTGGCGCTCGCAATGCATATTACCATTATTTTTTCGGTGATTTTCCTGCGCACGTTTTAGTTTTTGGATCCATAGCGAGCAACACATACGACCTTATACAAAGAGGCGGAATTATTGATTGGATAGATCTTGGGATAGTCAAAACAAATTTAGCAGACGTTGGAATCATTGCCGGGATTTGTATCCTTGTATGGCGCTCCAGGATATTTGAAAACAAAACCCCTAGCTCTTAAAGCTTTGAATTACGAACCCTCTATTTGTCACTGCCGACCGACCGAATGACAGTGGAGGAATCTATATGGCTGTTAAGGAAGATGTAGATCCCTCGACTTCACGGGCGTTGTCGCCCATGGATGACATTTTGAGCGTTTCGTAATTCAAAGCTTGAAGCATGTCCTGGAATTGTTATCCCCAACCACGATCGGCCGCTTCCTCGCAAGGACGCAATTTCACGTAAAAGGAAGGCAATTCTGCAATTTCGCACAACTCAAAGTAATTACACCGCGGCGTACCACAGCGCCTTATTCTGCTTTGCGACGGCATTAAAAAAATCCACCATAAGCTTTGCTGTCGGATGTTCCGTCATTTCAGGATAGCGTTCAAATCCGGCGACAAGCTCAACGAGTTCATTATGCGTCAGATACCCATAATAATCCTCATCATCGTTTTCTTCCTCATTAAAGAAAGGGCGCGATCCGGTAAAATAATTTAAAAGCTGTGCAGTGCGTTCATCTATAGTAATAAGAGAATTGATATATTCTAAAAGCCCCAACCACTTGATGCCCATGGGGTATCTTAAGAGAATAGGCGGCAGTATTGGCTGTTGGCGCATCATAACTAATGTCCAGAGTGCGTTGCGCATCATCCATGTTTTTATTGTAATCAAATTTTTACGTGGTTTTTTTCTGCCAATGGCAACTGAAACCTTCTCTTCTATAAAAACAAATGTGCCCAAAAGCAACAAGCATGCGACGGGAATAAAAAATATAATGCTCCAGAATATTCCCGCGAGAATAAGCCACAGAGCGCATCCAATCCATTGTATTTTTTTGATGGCGCCTTTTTCTTGAGATAAAAAATCCATTTTTTTTGAAATCCTTGTAAACGGAAACGGGTTTATTCGCGATAAATATTTTCGTATTTTTTTCCACGGAATAAGCGGCTTTTTGGAACTGCGTGGATGAGCGGTTGAAGCCCGCGTAAGACATCCGTTAGTAATGTATTTCAATACAGTGCGTATGCTCTTTCGTTTGTCCTTGGATGCCTGCTCCAAAAGCTGAATGTCTTGCGAGGCGAACACTTCTGTAAGTTTTTCCAAATCAAGCCCTGTATCAAATGGTGTATTTTTAAGTGCTCCCACGATAGTCTTACAAGGGCTCTCAAAAGAAAGAAGTTAACTTGGCAAACAC
>CAZKXN010000023.1:12091-13145 GCA_964556905.1 uncultured Gammaproteobacteria bacterium | reverse complement strand
TAAGTTTTTCCAAATCAATTCCTGCAAATGACACGCGTAGCGACATATATTGCTCAACCTTGACGTTGTGAAATTAAGTTATTGGATGACAAGATAGGGTTTCAAATCCAAAGCAGGTTGAGATTGTAGAAAAACGTTTTTTTTGTCATCCCGAGCGTAAGTCGCGCCAAAGCGTAGCGAAGGCGGACGAAGCCGAGGGATCCCGTGATTATAAGGAAAACGTATTTGCTGTAAGCGTCGGCCCTTTCTCGCGGAGTTTATCCCGAGCATACCCGAGGGATTTGAAAATGACATACTTTGGATGCGTTTTTATACATTCTCAAGTTTATAGCAAATTTTTGTAATCAAAACGCATTGCTTCTTTAACCAAAACAAGCGTATGGGAAGCTTCTTTTTTTGTGCGCTCTATTCCTTTGGCAAGGATTTCTGAAATGATTTTCGGTTTTAATTCAAATTCTCTTCGTCGTTCGCGAATAGGTGTGAGAAATTTTTCAAGGATTTCAATGAGTCGTTTTTTGAGGGCGACATCGCCGATTTTTCCTTTGCAGTATTTTTTCTTCAAGTCCGCAAGCTCTTCTTTGTCTGTGAGAAATGCGTCCAAGTACGCAAACACGACATTGCCTTCAATATGCCCCGGGTCAGTCGCATGGATGCGCGCGGGGTCTGTGTATGCAGACATAACCTTTTTTGCAACTTTTTGGGGCGTGTCTTTGAGAAAAATTGCATTGTTTCTACTCTTGCTCATTTTTTGTCCGTCAATGCCGGGAAGGCGTGGAAAGTTGCTTAAAAGCGATTTTGGTTCAGGAAAAACAGGAGAGAAAAGATGATTGAAGCGCCGAGCGATTTGGCGCGTGTGCTCAATATGCGGCAATTGATCATGCCCGACAGGCACAAGATCGGCGCGCACGCTTAAAATGTCGGCCGCCTGTGAAATCGGATATCCCATAAACCCATAGCTGATTTCTTTTTTGCCGATTTTCGCGGTTTTCATTTCTTCTTTTACAGTAGGATTGCGTTGCACTTCAGGCGCTGTCACGATCATGGAAAAAAATAT
>CAZKXN010000023.1:6402-12081 GCA_964556905.1 uncultured Gammaproteobacteria bacterium | reverse complement strand
TATTGTGAGCTCTGCGAGTTGCGGGATTTGCGATTGGATGAAGAATGAGGATTTTTTTGGATCCATTCCCACAGAGAGCCAGTCAAGAACAATTTCGCGGATATTTGTTTCCACATGTGCGGTATCTGCCAAATGGTCTGTGAGCGCTTGGTAATCTGCAATGATAAAAAAGCAGTCGTACTCGTCTTGGAGTTTTACACGGTTTTGCAAAGATCCGACATAGTGTCCGATATGCAGGGGGCCCGTCGGGCGATCACCGGTCAGGATGCGTTTTTTTTGTGGAGGCATATTTATTTGGTATATACGGAAAGATTTAGAGATAGTCATGAAGACAGACAACAGCAATATCTTTTACTTTTTTAAGACGAGCGTCATTCGTAACAAAGAGGGTCGCTTTATATTTGAGGGCAGTTGCAAGTTGAAGCGCGTCAGGGAGCAGGATATTGTTTTCTGCACGCAAGAGCGAAGCAATTTTTGCAATTTCAAAATCAATACTTGCGAGCGTGAAGTGAGGCATTGTTGTAAACGCGCTTTCATATGCCTGGATCGCCGCGATATTTTTTATTTGGAACGGGCGAACCATAATTTCACTTACGCTAATTACTGACGTGATGAGGTGAAGCGCGCCGCTCGAAAGCGATTCAAATACGAGAGAACTTAATTTTTCAAATTGCGGATGCTGTTCAAAGCTATAAATAAAAATACTCGAATCAATGCCGACTAACTTGTGTTTGTGTAGAATTGATGCAAACGCCCCTATTTTTTCCATTCCTCTTTTAATTGTTTTAAATACAAATCAGTATCTATACCTTTCCAAACTTTTTTACCGAGTCCGGAAAGGTGCTTTGCCCAATTTTTTGGTCTTGGAGAAACTATTATGACAGGCCTCTCACCGTATTCCACAATAGACCATATAAGGTGCTCATTTTTGCGAAGCCGTGTGGCAGTACGGATTTTTGCGGGTATGACAGTTTGATACTTTGATGTAATTTTACTCGTTTGTGTAAGATATTTCTCCATATATCTTACATTATATAGATATGTATTACGATGTCAAGAGGCATGGAGGCAGCTGTCAAACAAAAGAATACCTCGATACGGTATCGAGGTAAACAGTTTTTAAAAAGAACATAATCATCCGGGACGGAACGCGTTGCCGCGACCTGGCGCTGCACTTTCATGCTTTGCCATTGCCGTCGAAACTTGAGCGTTGTACTTCTGCGCTTCCTCGACGGAAATCGAGGTGGAGCAGTCGTACCACGCTTCTTGGCATTCCCACGGGACAACGAGCGCATCACGATGGCGACCGAAGCGATCCTGCCATGCTGCGTGCGATATCTTTTTACCCGCGAGAGACGCGAGTTCTTGCGCGTAGCCGTAGTCATGGAAGACACGGCTTGCGGGCGAGCCGTGATTGAGCCAGTAGAGGTCTGTCTCACACTGGTCAAGTTGTTTGCCTAGAGTTGAACGCGTCCACTCGAAGAATGCGAGCGACTCTTCGCATGTCTCATGTGTCTCTCCGGGTGAACCGAAAATAAGCGAATAGTGCAAGTGTGCGCCGCTCGCAGCGATGTTTCGCACCGCTTGCCGATTCTCTTCAAGGCGCGATCCTTCCTGCGAGGCTTTTATCACGCCGCGGTTCAGCATCCTGTCAGATCCTGAATCCATCCCGACGTTGATGAGGAGGCGGCCGCCGGTGAGGGAAAGCCACTGATCAATCAGTTCAGGATGATGCGCCAGACCCCACGCGCGACCATATATTTCCAGACCTTCTGTGAAATTGGCGCCGAGGTTTTTGAGAGCTGACAATACCGGTCGCATTTCAAAAATAGAATCAGTGACATTGTACATGTAGTCAATCCCGAAGGACTGATACGTCTCAAGCACTTGTTCAAGGTATTCCATTGTTGGCATCCTGATGTCAGCAACTCCTGCAATTGTGCAGTAGGAACAGACATCAGCAGTGCCGGTGCGAGTGCATCCTTGCGCGAATAGGGATATCCCATTACGGACCCCTGTCGGGTTTTTGTGTTTGTGGCCGAAGATGGTGCGGTAGTTGCTCCACATTTTTTGCCAATACTCGTCTGTGAAAAGATTGAGTTTTGGCACCACGAACACATCTTGCGCATTGAACTGTCCTTGCCTCTGAAGTTGTGTGCGCATTTCACGTTCTGCCTTGATCGCATTTCGTTCGTTTGAACGATTTATTCCAGTTGGAACGATTGCGACCCCAGGAATATTGATCTTGTCGAGCTTAATCGTTCCAATTTGCCGCAGAAACTGACGCACAGCCGCAAGACTGTTTGTCGTGAATACTGCGTCAATCGGATGATCTGGCAATCGGAGCAGTTGGTCTGCTCGAAATATCGCCGAATCATTACCGGCGATCACCAAACTTGCGCCGAGGCGCTTCGCTTGTCGAGCAAGCTCAATACCCCTTTCCATTCCGGTCACTACCAAACTTAGACCAACAACGTCTCCTGGTTCTATAAACTTTTCTAACTCTACATACCCATCCACGAGTTCATCGTGAAGAGTAATGTCCCATCCTTCTTGATCGGCGACTGTGCCGACACAAAGCAAACCAAGATGCGGCCATATCCGGTACTGAATGTTATTTTTCGCCACCTCATTCACCGTACATTCCACATTTATGAGCTTGAATTTTTTGTTGATTTTTTTACAACTGTGCACGACTCCTCCTTCCCTTCTTTGTGAATTTTCAATGTCCGAGTGATAATCATTCGAGGGCGTAGTATCTCTTTATTACTCAAAACAAGAAATAGTATTTGCATATTAAGGCGTGCATAATTCATCTATTATTGACATATTAAGTCATCTAATGTATAATAATGCACATAATATTGTGCAAAATATGGTAAAGATAGAACTGAAAAAAATAGCAAAGCAACTCGGTAAAACCATTGTTCAGATTGCAAAAGAAACAGGCCTGCATCGCAATACCATTACTGCTTTGTATCATGGCAAGGCAGGAGGAATATCATTTGATACGCTTGAAAAGATCTGCAGGACATATTCGTTGCAAGTGTCAGAGCTTCTTACACTGCAGGGGATTTCAGAAGCCGATCATCCGGAAAGACTGTATCGCCAAGAAGGACATATCGTTCCGTTTACATCATGGCCATGGATGCGATCGTTTAATGATTTTCCTCTCAAGTACTTTAGAACATCCGGCGTTGGTCCAATCCACGCATATTTTCGAAAAACACAAGGTTCAGCATATTTATCAGTGGATGCCATGAATATGCTCGCTGCGTGGATATGGAGGACGTACAGCAAGAAGAGTGACCTTGAGAGGTTATGGAGAATATATCTTTTGTCAGCAGATCGTATTGAGCAATACTATCTGACGCATGAAGCAACTGATATCATGGCATTTTCCGATGATGAACTAATGCATTTTGTCGAAACGCTCCGCGATATGCAAAAGAATTTCTGGGGATACTCGCTTTTTCTTGATGCATTTGATGCCGGTTTTGACAGAACACAAATAGACCGCATTGCGAAATTGCACAAATTTTCCATTGAAGATATCGCAGCCCTGACTTCTCCGGGGCAACTGACATTTACTCAAGAGCGGCTTTTGACATTGTTGGGATGCATCTCTTTGTTGGTTGAAAAAAATACAGCGAGAAACCTTTCGCAAAAAAAGGTGGAACAATGGGTACAACAGAGCGCAGATATTCAGTCATTCAAAAAAAGATTTGATTATACAAATTCAAGCTATGCTGAAGTGCGCCACTTGACTGACACTGAAATTGCAAAGGAAGCGTATCCATACCTTAAAGACCATGCTTTATTCGGAAAAGATTTTTCTTCACTGCAAATACATACGGCGACGGTGAATGAATTGATAGAAAAAATTCTTCAGAAAAAAGGGCTTCCGCAGAATCCTCTTTCTTTTTTTCAGCACCTTACCTATTGGCGAGAACACCGAAAAAAAATCAATCTCATGAGCATTCAACTTATGTATGCGGTTCTTGATCGGCTAGAAAACGCAAGCGGGATACGCGGCGAATATCTTAAATATCTAAGCATGGAAGAAATTGAAGGCGTGCTCACCGGTCTTGTAACACAGGCGGTTTTGGAAGAACGATACAATAATGGGATTCTTGTCGTTGCGGATGGGAAAAATTATAAAATAATTGAAGGAGAAGAAGCTCGCGCGGTACGCGAGGATTTGGAAGCAAGTGTTACGGTATCCGCAACGCTTAAAAAAATATCCGGACAAACAGTATATGGAGGGTATGCAAAAGGAAAGGCGCGCATGATCCGCACATTGTCCGATGCGGTGAAGATCCGACAAGGCGAGATTGTGGTTTCAGCAATGACACGGCCGGAATTGACTCCCTTTTTGAAAAAGGCAATCGCGATTATCACTGACGAAGGCGGCATTACCTGCCATGCGGCGATCTTTGCACGTGAATTGCATATCCCGTGCATAGTTGGTTTGGGAAATGCTACACGACTTATTAAAGATGGCGACCTCATCGAAGTCCGCGGCCATCATGGAACAGTGCGGATACTTTCTTAGTCCGGATCTGCTACAATAATCAGATGCCCTCATCTAAAAAATAAGGTATGTTTTTATGAAGTTTTTTCTCCCAAAGGAGAACGAATTTTTCGTTCTTTTTAAGAAAATAAGCGGCGCGCAAAAAGAGATTGCAAGACTTCTGAAAGAGTTTGCGAGTAATTTTCCCGACGGCAGTGAATATCAAGTGCGGGCCAAAGAGATTGAGCATATGGCGGATTCAGTGACCCATGAAATTATAGACAAATTGAATCGCACCTTTATCACTCCGTTTGACAGGGAGGACATTTATCTGCTTACGAGCGAACTTGATGACATTGTTGATCTGATAGAAAATGTCATACATAACGTCCACGTTTATGACATAAAAGAAAGCAAGGCAGAGTTTGATGCGTTCGCAGACCTTATTATAGAAGCGGCGCACAGTCTTGATCAGCTTCTCGGCCATTTTCATGAACTAAAAAAAACGGATTTGCTCACGAAGATAAAAATTCATATTCACGATCTTGAAGATAAAGGAGATGCGATTTTTTGCGAAGGATTGCACGCGCTTTTTAAGATGGAAAAAGATCCTATAACCTTAATAAAATGGAAAGACATTCTTGAAGATCTTGAAAAAATCATGGACAAATATCAACGAGTGAGCGACATCATTGAAAGTATTGTCGTGAAAACGAGTTGATATGCCGCCGTCTATCAGCCCTGAATTTCTTTTTATCATTTTTATCATTGCGGTTGCGTTTGTTTTTGATTATGTCAACGGAATGCATGATTCCGCAAATTCAATTGCAACGGTCGTTTCCACAAAAGTTCTCACGCCTCGCCAAGCTGTTGTGTGGGCTGCGTGTTTTAATTTTCTTGCATTTTTATTCTTTGGAACAGCGGTTGCAAAAACAATTGGGAACGGCATGATAGATTTATCAGTTGTCACGCCAATAGTGATACTGTGCGGTCTGCTTGGAGCAATTGCATGGAACCTCATCACATGGTATTGGGGATTGCCGTCTAGTTCTTCCCACGCCATTATCGGCGGGTACGCAGGAGCGGCTATTGCAAAAGCGGGGTTTGGCGTTGTTTTATTGGCAGGGTGGTATAAGACGCTGTTATTTATTGTGCTTGCCCCTGGT
>CAZKXN010000023.1:5719-6392 GCA_964556905.1 uncultured Gammaproteobacteria bacterium | reverse complement strand
TTATCAATACATGGTCTCGCCGTTTCCAGCTTATTTCCGCGGCTTTATATAGTCTCGGCCATGGCGGCAATGACGCGCAAAAGACTATGGGTATTATTACTGGGCTTCTTGTGAGTGGAGGGATTATCAATACGTTTGAGATTCCTCTCTGGGTTGTGTTGAGCTCATATACTGCAATTGCGTTTGGAACGTTGAGCGGCGGATGGAGGATTGTAAAAACAATGGGGCAAAAGATAACAAAGCTGCGGCCGATTGACGGCTTTTGCGCAGAAACAGCAAGCGCGGGAAGCATTTTTTTGGCAACGCATCTCGGTGTTCCAGTGAGCACCACGCATGTGATTACAAGCGCAATATCAGGCACTGGGGCAATCAAGCGATTATCAGCGGTCCGATGGGGAGTGACATTGAATATCGTGTGGGCATGGATATTTACGATTCCCTGCGCAGGTGTTATCGGCGGGGCTCTATATATGTTTGCCAGATTTTTACTAACTCCGCAGTGAACAGTAAATGGACTGCCGGTTTTCCCGACGAACGGCAGTCCTATAATATCAGTGCATTTTCCTCGCTCTTTTAGTAGACAGTTGGACGCTTTGTAATAAAATTCCTCTGCCTGTTCAATTGCCTGTTCAATGGGGGGGGGAATATGATCTGTTTTCACGGATGATTTAAG
>CAZKXN010000023.1:3972-5709 GCA_964556905.1 uncultured Gammaproteobacteria bacterium | reverse complement strand
AGTCAGAAATAAAAAAGCGCAATGAATACCCCGCAAAAGTTGAAAAACTGTTAAGAGCGAGCATGTTTTAACCTCCTTTTTGATTTATATGACAGACAAACAAAACTTTGGTTGAGAAAAAATGATAGTTTTTCCGCGACCTACTGACTTTTTCAACTTTCGTTTCGTACAAATTGGCCAGTGTCTTTTGCGTGACGGAGAAGTTTTTTGAAGCAGTAAAGCGAGAGCAAGAAAAGTGCGAAGTTGAGAATGGTCGCTACAAGATATCTTTCCATTGGCAACTGGCCACATTGGAGCACATACCTTCCCGCTTCAAAGATGTGCGTGAGCGGTATGGTCCATGCAATGTACTGCAGTGCTGGAGGCAGTACGCTTACAGGATAAAACACTGCCGCAAGTGGTTGAAAAATGAAAATAAATGCCCAGCCGATGGCTTGCACTCTGACTCCAAATCGGAAGATGAGTCCCAAAAGCAGTATCCCGATAGCCCAAGAAAAAAGAATCAGATTGATAAATGTTATCGCGACTGCCGCAAGGCCAATAGAAAAAAGCTGAAAATGAAATACCCATGCGGCAAGAGGCACAAGCACGCCAAATGTGATCACTGCACTTTTCAGTGTTGCGGACGCGCATATCGCAATAAAGTATTCCCACAATGATATAGGCGCGATAAACATATTGCTTAAGTTGTGCGCCCAAATATTCCACAGGCTATTCATAGTCATGGAATACTGTGTGATGCGAATCACTTCCCACCAGATCGCTCCGAAAATCAGATAGCGAGCGGCTAATCCGTTTGATGCGCCAAAAAGATACATCGAAATAAAACCCAAGACGAGGATATCAATTATAGAAAAAAAAACAGTATCTACGATAATTTCAAGCGATCGTTTGGAAAGATGCCACTCCTGCAGTATAAGCGCTTTAATGCGTAAGTGAGAAATCATTTTTTCCGCGTGCTATGGATAAAAATACGTCTTCCAGCGTTGGTTTACGTATTGATATGTCAGTGATCCAGACCCCCTCTTTACTCAAAGTGAAAATAATTTTTGGAATCAAAGATTCTGCAAGCGTGATATTTACGCTCCAGTCGTTAGGAAACGTGAACGCGATGTCATGTTTTGAAAGAATATCCGACACGTCTTTTTTTGGGCCTTCAAAAACAATCGTGAGTCTGCTGTTTTTTATCCTCTTCGTGAGACCCAGAGGCGTGTCATGCGCGACAATTTTTCCGTGATCAAGAAAAATCACCTCATCACATACTCGCGTCACTTCATCCATGTCGTGGCTTGTGTAGAGAAGAGAAAGATTTCGTTCTTTTTTGAGCCGCTCAATCAATCCGAGAAGTTTGTCGGAAATATCAGGATCAAGCGATGCAGTTGGTTCATCAAACAATACAAGTTCGGGATCATTGATGAATGCTTTTACTAAATTTACGCGCGTTTTTTGTCCAGCGGAAATATCCCAGTATCTCATTTTGAACAGATCAGAAATTTCAAACACTTCCGCAAGTTCTTTGATTCGTTTTTCCGCGTGTGCCACCTCATAGAGTCCCGCATAAACGATCAGATTTTCCCACACCGTGATCCTGCCCTGCAGGGAATTGAATGATGACGCAAAATTGATTCTTTGCAGGCATTTTTGTTTGTGTTTTTCAAAATCAATGCCGAAATAGTTGATAGACCCTCCATTCGCTAAAGTGACTCCTAACAATACTTGGATCGTTGTGGTCTTTCC
>CAZKXN010000023.1:0-3962 GCA_964556905.1 uncultured Gammaproteobacteria bacterium | reverse complement strand
CTAATATCATCAATAGCTCTGTATGAGCCGTAAATCTTTGTAAGATTTTTTACTTCAAGGACGTTTTCTTTTTTGTTCATGGATTGCGAAGAATATCATGTGTTCCTATCCTGCGAAGATAAACAATATTCGCCTCACGGATAAACGTAAAACGGTATCCGCGTGTAATGCGCACTTCCCATATACTTGCCGTTCCATGCATTTTTTTTGTTTGTAAAGAGTTGTGAAATGGATCAGTAAGAAAAAAGCCGAGCTGTTTTACAAATCCTTCCTGTACTATGCTCGGCAATTTTTTAAAATCTTTTTCAAATGAACGCGTCCGTAGAATAGTCATACTACTGATGCAACACACTAATTTTTCAGATCCTTCATAAATTCCTTAGCTGTAGTGAATGGACCCGACACACGCCCCCGCGCAATATCCTCATCTGCTTCTTGTTCCTTTTTTTGCCATTCTTTAGTCCAAAACCATGCCTGATCCTTTGGAATAAGTTTATAGGGTGTCAAAATAAGGTGGCCATCCTCTTCGCTAATGCCAACATGGTCACCAATATCAAGTTTCAACTTCTGGAAAAGCTTTGTGGGAATGGTAATCTGTTTTTGCGAGCTAATGCGAGTCAATTGCATAGTATTTAATATAATGATTCTTTATTTCTTTACTCTAAATAATAATAGTACATATCTGGTGAACTGTCAACAGGTCGTGGGACAGGTGTCCTTGCTCTATTTGCGTAAGCTTTGTGAGGCATGGTATGATTGGTCTAAACTATCTTAAGAAATTTTATGAAAAGATATTCTTGGATTATATATGTATTCATAATTTTTTTTGTTCAAATTTTTTTGTCTTAAGGATGTTGAGGCGAAGAAACAAACAGTAAACATTGTCGCTTCCAAATTGGATATTCCGTGGGAAATTGTATTTTTGCCGGACGGCGGTATGCTTGCGACAGAACGGTCCGGCACTCTGCGTAAAATTGGAAAATAAGTAGGCCGGCTAAAATTTTCAGGGCTGACTTTTCCGATGAAGGAAGAGCCCTCCCGAACGGCAGCGAGAACGAACGAAAGTTCAGCGGCGATGAGGTAGTATGAGTGGAAAGATTAGGTGGGTCATTTGAATAATCAGCGAATTATTCATCCGATGAGAATATAATAAAAATTTGAAAGGTGTATGCCATCAAGAGTGTATTCAGCGGCAGTAGTGGGCTTGCGCAGTGAATTAGTGGAAGTGGAATGTGATGCCGGAACAGGGCAGTTCTTTTTTATTTTGGTAGGGCTTCCTGACACTGCAGTCCAGGAATCGCGCGAACGAGTGCGCACAGCGATAAAAAACAGCGGGTTTGCATTTCCACGAGGAAGAGTGACAGTAAATCTCGCGCCTGCCGATCTTCGGAAAGAAGGACCTGCGCACGATCTTGCGATTGCGGTAAGTATCTTGTATGCAGATTCGCATGGTTTTGGCGCGCAATATGATGGCGCGCGAGACGAACTTGGCTCTAGCATCATATTGGGCGAGCTTTCTTTAGAAGGATCAGTGCGTCCGATACATGGAGTGCTTCCTCTTGTGTATGCGGCGCGGGCGCATGGATTTTTGAGCGTGTTTATTCCGCGCGCAAACGCGAAAGAGGCGCGGCTGGTTGAAGGGCTTACTGTATATCCTGTCCAAAATCTTTCCGAACTTATCAAACATGTTACCCAAGAGAAAAGAATCGAACCGTTTACAGAGAGTTATAACGAATACATATCAGAAGACACGCAAAACGAATCGTTTGACTTTCAATACATTTGGGGGCACGGCGGCGCAAAACGCGCGCTTGAAATCGCGGCGGCTGGTGGGCACAATATATTGATGTCGGGCCCTCCGGGTTCCGGAAAAACGCTTCTTGCGCGAACCACTGCAACTGTGCTTCCGGGCATGACTCTTGATGAGTCGCTGGAAATTACGCGTATTTACAGCGTAGGCGGCTACATTGATTCTATGCGGCCATTGATACGAAAGCGTCCCTTTAGAGGGCCGCATCATACCGCATCCCATACTGCTATTGTCGGAGGAGGGAGCATTCCTCGTCCCGGAGAAATCAGTCTCGCGCATCATGGGATATTGTTTTTAGATGAATTTCCAGAATTTTCTCGCATGGTTCTTGAAGCGCTTCGCCAGCCTCTTGAAGAAGGAAATATCACAATTGGCAGAGCCGCAGGCACTATCACATTTCCCGCGCAATTCATGATGATAGCGGCGCAAAATCCTTGTCCGTGCGGAAATTACGGCTCGCAAACAGCCGTGTGCATATGCAGTCCCTCAACTGCGTTGAAATACGGGAAACGCATTTCAGGACCCATTAAGGACCGCATTGATATTATTATTGATGTTCCGAGCGTGCCTGTGGAATCATTGCAAAAGGCCGTTCACGCTGAATCATCAAGCGATATTTCTTTGCGTGTTGAATTTGCCCGCGCTCGTCAGCGTTGCCGCTATGAAAAATATTCATTCAAGATCAATGCGCATCTTCACTCAAAACTCATTGAACAGCTTTGCCCTATAAGACCTTCGGCGCGATCACTGCTTGTCGCGGGAATCCAAAAATTCGGATTGTCCACACGATCCTTCTATCGCACTCTTCGTGTCGCGCAAACCATTGCGGATTTAGAATCTGCTGATTGTATTGCCGATGTGCATATTGCCGAAGCTCTTGGGTATCGGCAAAAGGCAGTGGTTATCTGACATACGAGAGCGGGTTTACTCTGCGGCCGTTGCGGTACACTTCAAAATGAAGATGAGGACCGGTTGATCGGCCAGTGCTTCCCACCATTGCAATGGTGTTTCCTTTTTCTACATACGCTCCCGGTGAAACAAGCAATTTTCTCGCGTGCGCGTAGCGCGTCACATAGCCGTTCGCATGATCAATAAGAATCGTAAAGCCGTACCCTCTCTGCCATCCTGAAAGCGTGACTCTTCCGTTTGCCGCGGCGTAAATTCTATTTGATGGCGGACCTGCTATATCAACTCCACTGTGTCGCCACGTGAAATACTGCGTGATGCGCCGTGCCGATGTTGGCCATATAAATTTTGACACTGCCGATAACCCCAAACCGGCTCGACTTTTCTGCTTTGGGATGATAATGTTTCTTAGCCGCGCTAAAAGAGTCGGTGTTTGACGCGAACGCGCCGGAGCGTTGGGAAGTGCGCCGGGGATTATAAGCGTTTGACCGATAGAAATGCTATCCGCGTTGGCAAGACGGTTTGATTGAATTATTTTTTCAGTTTCTGTGCTGAATGTGAGCGCGATACGCGCGAGCGTATCTCCTTTTTTCACTATGTATATGATGCCGTTGACAGGCGGAATGGTCAGAATCTGTCCTTGGCGGATAATTGAATTTTCATATAGGTTGTTTGACCACAACAGCGTGGAAACATGAAGACCAAATTGAGCCGCAATCGCGCTTATCGTATCTCCCTGCTTTACAATGTAAGTTTGGATGTTCGTGTTCGGCCCGTTCAGAGTCGCTCCTGTCGGAATAATCGGCTTGAGAATTGAGTCAGGATTTAATGCAAGCTCGTCAGGAAACGGCCCTTGCATATTATCTCCGCTTTGTTCCTCAACTGCAGTTGGCGGGCGTATGGCATCCGTATCAGGCGTATATTCAGGGGACTGGGCCATGTTTTCTTGCGCGTTTTCGGGCAGAGCAATAGATTCTTCTTCCTTTGGGAGAACAAATCGTGCTAAGATAGCGCTTGGCTTAAAAACGTCTTCATGTCCTTCCTGTGTGAATAATTGCGTGAGAATTACTGTCCCTCCAATAAGCAAAACAACACCGGCAATCACACTATATTCTGCCGCAGGGGTTGCTAGGAGATGTCCTGTGTTCTTTTTTTGAACGCCGTAGAGAATCCGTAATTTTACAAAAAATCCATATATCCATAAAAGGGAGTGGTATGCCGCGCGGGCAACGCTTCGTAGAGGCAC
>CAZKXN010000022.1:11553-14659 GCA_964556905.1 uncultured Gammaproteobacteria bacterium | reverse complement strand
TTCCTCTCCAAAATTCATAGAGTGGTTGTTGGCAAGAGAAAGAACTGAAAATCCAGATTTTTTTAATTCTTTTTCAATCCCGAAGTCGACGCGAAATTTCATCTCATGTGGCGCAATTCGCCGTCCGGCAATAATCGGGTTTTCCAAATTTCCAAAAACAATGTCCCCTGTTTTCAAAACGTCCCGCACTTTTTCAAACGGGTATGCCGCCCCTTTTTCGCGAATACGGTCTGCAACAGTGCGCGAAAGCATAATATCGCCCACTGCGAAAAATGTAACGCTGTCTTCTTGAGCAAACACAGACAAAGGAGCGGCGCTGATGATATACGCGCATGCCAACAGTAAAATAATTTTTTTCATAGGATGGGCTTATGAAGCTGGCCTTGCCGTCCTCGCAAGTGCGCCCGATCAGGTTCGGGATGACAATCTCTTATACGGCAAACCGAAAAAGCATCACGTCGCCGTCCTGAACAACATATTCTTTGCCTTCAAGGTGCATGCGTCCTTTTTCTTTTGCTTTTGCCTCACCCGCGCACTCTATAAAATCCTTGCAAGAAATGACTTCGGCAGTAATAAATCCTTTTTCAAAATCTGTATGGATCACCCCTGCCGCCTGCGGGGCTTTTGTGTTGAGCGCTATTGTCCACGCGCGCGTTTCAGGCTCGCCGGAAGTAAAATATGTTATGCGCGACAATGTTTTGTATCCTGTGCGGATCAACTGATCAAGTCCGCCAAGAAACACTCCGAGTTCTGTGCGGTCTGCCTCGCTCAATTCTGCAACTTGAGCTTCTTCTGCCGCGCAAAGCACAATACATGAACGCTTTTTTTTATATTCTTCTATAAGTACGCGCACGCGCTCGTCTTTTACTCCGCTCTCATCAGTATTAAACACAAATATAAATGGTTTGCGTGTAAGAAGATGAAGGTCTCGAATGCTCTCTTCTTCCTCCTTGGTCAACTCCACGTCGTGCGCAAGCTTTCCTTGATCTAAAGCCGTCTTCAGCCGTCCTAGCAAGTCAAAAACCGCTTGTGTTGCTATGCTTGGCCCCCGTTTGAGCAGGTCTCGCGTTGCGCTAATACGTTTTTCAAGTGTTGCAAGATCTGCAAAAATCAACTCAAGATGGATCACGTCAATGTCCCGCTCAGGGTCAAGATCTCCGGCAACATGAATAACATTCTCGTCAGAAAAAACACGCACAACATGCGCTATCGCATCAACCTCTCGTATGTGCGAAAGAAATTTATTTCCAAGGCCCTCTCCTTTATGCGCACCGCTCACGAGCCCTGCTATATCAACAAATTCAATTGCCGCCGGAATGACTTTTTTAGATTTTGATATTTCTGCAAGTTTTCCCAAACGCTCGTCCGGCACCTTCACTATGCCGGTGTTAGGATCAATTGTGCAAAAAGGATAATTGGCAATATCCACTGTCTTTTGTGTAAGGGCTTTGAATAATGTTGATTTGCCAACATTGGGAAGCCCAACAATTCCTATTCTTAACATACAAAATTTTTAAACACACCCCGTTACTGTGCGGCGGGGTGTGTTTATGTGCCTAAAAACATTTTTTCATTCTAGACAGTCTTCGCATTCTGAATCATTTTGCGTATCCGACTATATATTTTTCCGCGTATAACCATCTTAATTGTCCTGTAAGTACGAAGCCGCATCATTGACATAAGGGCAGAAAATAACATAAAATCGTTTTGTTTATAATGCTTTAGATGGGTATAATAATATCACGCATGTGCGCTCCCTGTCAAGACGGACGTCGCCATGATATACTCTATCCTATACCTAACACCCCATTACGCTATTCTTATGTCTGGACACTCAAAATGGGCAACCACAAAACGCGCAAAGGCCGTCACGGACGCAAAACGATCTTCTGTGTTTACGCGCCTTGCGCACGGCATTACAATCGCCGCGCGAGAAAAGGGTGGAAATATTGATACGAATTTTTCCCTGCGCATGGCCGTGGAAAAAGCCAGGGCCGCAAATATGCCGAAAGAAAATATTGAACGCGCCATAAAGCGCGGAACAGGCGAGCTTGCGGGAGAGCAAATTGAAGAAGTGCTCTATGAGGGATACGGGCCTGAAGGCGTTGCGCTCTTAATTGAAACGCTCACAAATAATCGCAATCGCACTGTCTCCGAAATTAAGCATATTCTTTCAAAGTATGGCGGAAGCCTTGGAACAAGCGGCAGTGTCGCTTGGATGTTTGCGAAAAAGGGCGTTGTTGGCATACCCGCAAACATGCTGTCAGACGAACGCGAGCTCGCTTTTATTGAAAGCGGCGCTGACGACATTCAAACATCAGACACAGAAACGACAATCGTCGCTCCGCTTGAAAACCTTCAGCGAATAAAGTCGTCTGTTGAGTCTTTTGGCATCACTCCCGAATTCGCTGAATATGACTACGTCCCAAAAACAACAATCGCACTATCAAAAACAGCTCAAGAGAATCTGGAAAAACTTTTTATTGATCTTAATGACCTTCCCGATATTGTTAATTATTACTCAAACAGGGCATAAATGGGCCCGTTTAGAGACCGTTCCGTTCGCGGCATAGCGGCGCCATATGGATCAAATCCCATGAAACCGGCAATTTCTAATAGGGCTGGCGCTGAATCCGGTCCTCGCATTATTTTAGGTCTTGACCCTGGTCTTGCGCGCCTGGGATACGGCGTTATTCGCATAAAAAACGGTTCTCCCTTGTGCGTCGCTTTTGGATGTGTTGAAACTTTCCCGTCTGATGCTCTGCCGCAACGCCTGGAAAGTCTTTATGAGCGCTTATCGTCTCTTATTGCGCGTTTTACACCGCACGTCGCAGTGATTGAAAAACTTTTTTTTGCAAAAAATACAAAAACCGCACTGGATGTAAGCCATGCGCGAGGGGTCGTACTGCTTGCGCTCGCTCATGCAAAAATACCTGTTCGCGAATTTACTCCGCTCCAAATAAAACAAGCTGTGTCTGGGTATGGCAGGGCGGAAAAGGGACAGGTGCAAAAAATGGTTCAACTCCTGCTTTCGCTTCCCAAAATTCCGCGCCCGGACGATGCGGCAGATGCTCTTGCACTTGCTGTAACTCATCTCAATACGATG
>CAZKXN010000022.1:0-11543 GCA_964556905.1 uncultured Gammaproteobacteria bacterium | reverse complement strand
GCGGCCAGCTCAATACGCCGCGCTTCTAAACTCCACATGCGCCTTTCCTACAACTACCACAAACGAAAACGCTCCCCTCAATTCCGCGAGAAAAAAGTCCGTCTCAAGCGCGCGGGGCAATCGCTCTATGGCGTCCGCCGCCGCCCTTTTGCGAAACGGGTAATTAAAAAACTTTTTTTTACCGCGCTTGTATGTTTTGTTTCCGCCCCAGTCGTCTTTGTGGGCGCTGTAGCATGGTATTCGCGCGATCTGCCGGACCCAAACAAACTTATTGAGCGGGCACTGCCGCTAAGCACTAAAATATACGACAGAACGTCCCAAACCCTTTTATATGAAATCCACGGGGAAGAACAACGCTCGTTGGTTACTATCGGCGAGATACCAGACAATATTAAATTTGCAACGATTGTGGCGGAAGATAAAAATTTCTACTCCCATAAGGGGTTTGACTTAAGGGGCATACTGCGCGCCATAGTCATTGATATTATGAGGGGGAAAAAAGCGCAGGGCGGCTCTACCATTACACAACAGTTTATAAAAAACTCCCTTCTCACGGGACGAAAAACGTTTGGACGAAAAATAAAAGAGCTTGTGCTTGCGTATCAGTTGGAAAAACGATTCAGCAAGGACCAAATTCTTCAGCTCTATTTCAATGAAATTCCTTACGGCTCAACCGCGTACGGCGTAAAAACTGCCGCGGCGCGCTATTTTGCAAAGTCTGTAAAAGACCTCACGTTAAAAGAAAGCGCAATCCTCGCCTCACTTCCAAAAGCGCCTACGTATTACTCTCCTTGGGGTAATAATCGTGATAAATTATTCGCTCGCGCAAACGCGATTCTTGACGCAATGGTTGAAGAAGGGTATGTCCCGGAAGAAGAGGCCAATATTGCCAAAGAAGAAACTGTCGCCTTTCGCGAAACAGGACAATCTATTCTTGCTCCGCACTTTGTGATGTATGTAAAAGAACAGCTTACTGATCAGTTCGGTGAAAAATTAGTTGAAGAAGGCGGGCTTTCTGTGACCACAACGCTTGATTATGAAAAACAAAAAATAGCAGAGGCGGCCGTGAAAAAATGGGGGGAAAAAAACACGCGTTTCGGAGCAAAAAATGCAAGTCTTGTGTCTTTAGATGCGCGCACAGGCGAAATCCTTGCCATGGTCGGTTCACGCGATTATTTTAATGAATCTATTGACGGAAATGTAAATGTTTCCACGCGCCCTCGCCAACCAGGATCATCAATAAAGCCAATCATATATGCCGCGGCGTTTATAAAGGGGTATACTCCGCTCACTATAGTATATGACGTGGTGACAAACTTTGACACAACAAACCAGAGGCCGTACAAACCGCACAACTACACGCTCTTGGAGTATGGGGCTGTAACACTAAAAAAAGCCCTTGCCGGATCTTTAAATGTTGCCTCTGTGAAAGTGCTGTATCTAACAGGGGTCAATACTGTTTTAGAATTTGCAAAAAAGCTTGGCTATACAACATTTCAAGACCCAAGCAGGTTTGGGCTTTCTTTGGTGCTTGGCGGCGGAGAAGTGACGCTTCTTGATCACACAAGCGCATTTTCCAGTTTTGCTCAAGAGGGAAAGCGAGCGCCTGTTGCCGCAGTGTTGCGGGTAGAGGATAAACAGGGACGTGTTTTATTCCAAAAACAAAACGACCCTATCCAACCCGTTTTTGATAAAGAGGTTGCGCGTCAAATCACTGACATTCTTTCAGATTCGCAAGCGCGCGAATATGTGTTTGGAAAAAACCCATACCTAACCATCCCCTCCCACCCCGCTGGAGTAAAAACAGGAACAACGAATGACTTTCGCGACGCGTGGACCATAGGATACACGCCTTCAATTGTGACTGGCGTGTGGGTTGGGAATAATGACAACAGCGCCATGAAAAAGGGCGCAGACGGATCAAAGATTGCCGCTCCTATCTGGTATGAATACATGAATCTCTCGCTTAAAGACACGGCAACTGAAGCGTTTACAAAACCTCTCCCCGTAATCACAGGAAATCCTGTCCTTGACGGAGCTCTTTTTCCAAACACTGTTGTGCGCATTGACAGCACAACTGGAAAACTTGCAACAATCCTTACTCCTGCCGAAACAATTATTGAAAAGCCGTACACTGATATACACTCAATTCTGTATTATATAGACAAAGATAATCCTCGCGGCGAAAAACCGCAAAATTTCCCTCAAGACCCTCAATACGAAAAATGGGAGCGCGCTGTGCAAAAATGGGCAATGAAAATTGGGTTTATAAAAAAAGATGTGGGACAACCGGTTACTCCTCCTGTGCTCCTCGGACAGCAGGACCACGATCTTTCTATTTTATCTCCGGAGGAAAACGATACGATCGCTTCAAATGAATTAACCGCGGCAATTCAGACCTCTTCCCCTCGCGGCATCTCTTATGTTGAATACTACCTTGACAGCAATCTTATACAACGCGTATCGCAAACACCATACAAACTTTCCTATATTCTCTCCGGGGTTGAAAATGGTTTTCACACGCTTTCTGTAAAAAGCTTTGACGCACAGGGGGATGTTCAACAGGCAAGCGTCACCATAAACATTCTCCTTTCAAACGCTGTTCCTTTAATCCTGTTGGGTTCGCCGGCTAACGGAGCTGTGTTTAATTCTTTTGACACAATCCCTATCGGCTTTACTGTTTCCCTCCCAGCATCAACGCCGCTTTCTTCTGTAAAAAAAATCACAACCTATTTTTCTCTTGAAGGGTCGGTTCAAAAAAATATCATTTCCACAAGTTTAAACCCTCAAACAACAAATTTTACTATCGCCTGGAGGCCTCCGCAGTCTGGCGTGTTTACACTTACTATCCAAGTAATAGATAATAATCAAACACTTATTTCACAAAAGCGGATAGCGATCACTGTAAAATAGCCTATTCTAAAATCGGCATAAGAAGATAGTATTCATTCTCACGCCCCAGTCCGCGCAATACGCACGCTGTGGAAGAATCAATAATGTTTGTTATTATCTTCTCATCATCCATCACACCAAGCCAGTCAATAAGATATTTATAATTAAGCAATATTGAGTTTTCTATTCCACGCACTTCACCCTCAAGCACAACAGTATTCTCTCCAAGAAGGATGTTTGACGAAAGTATTTCCACATCTCCTTTTCCCTGTTCTTTTGGGTGTATGCGAAATAAAACATCATATAGATCGTTTTTAGAAAAAAGACTTGCGGCCCGCACGGCTTTTATAAGCTCTTCCCTTTCAAGAATAAAAGATGTGGAAAAATTCTTAGGAATAATATTTTCATAATCAGGATATGTTCCACTGATAAGTTTTGAAATTATTTGAACTTGCCCGCACGTAAATTGAATTTGTGATTCATTTCTACTTATAACAACATCTTCTCCAATATAGGAAGAAATTATTTTTTGAAGCTCTATAAGGGTTTGAATTGGTATTATGCAGCTCTTAAATATTTCTTGGTTAATTAAGAAAGGAATAGAGTAGTATGATAGGCGGTAAGTGTCTGTTGTAATAAATGAAATACTTTTTTCGTCTTTTATATGAACATACACCCCTTGAAGCTCTGGACGTGTTTGTGAGTGTTGCGCAGAGGCAAAAAGTGTGTGGGAAAACGCAAGATATAATTCATTTCCTTTTATACTAATTGTTTTTTCCTCTTTTAAAAATGGAATGATTGGAAAATCATCTGGATTTACACCTCGTATTTTTGTTGAATATGCGCCACATAATATAGAGATAATAAAACTATCATCAACACTGAATATTATTTTTTCTTTTGGAAGTATTAAAATATAATCGTAAAATAATTTCGCATCAACAGCCACAACACCGTCTTTTTCAACCATTCCGCGTATTGTTGACATAATACCAATTTCAAGATTTGTAGCGCTTATATAAAGCAACCCATTTTTCACTTTAAGAAGAATTGTTGAAAGAATAGGAAGGCCTTTATCCTTTCCACACACTGAACGAATAAGAGATAAACCTTTAATTAAATTTTCTTGTAGGCATGAGAATTTCATTTTTTTCAACAGATATAAGTATTAATAAAATATTATTTATATAAATAGTAATAGTAGTAGGTGGTGTGGATATGTGGAAAAGATAGTTTTTTATTTTAATTAAATAGGATATTTATTTTTTTATATTTTAATAAGTATAATAATGTGTTGATAATTTTTAATTACTTTATTGTTTATTTTATTATCCTATAGATATTAGTTTTTTATCCACAGAAAGTTAGATATTATAAATACGCTGACGGATAAGATCAATATCTTGTTTAATTTTTACATCATCATCACATGTCCTTTTAATTTTATTAAACGCATGAATAGCTGTGGTGTGATCTCTACCCCCAAGGGTCTGTCCAATAGTTGGAAATGAGCATTTTATTTCTTCTCGCATAAGAAACATTGTGATTTGACGCGGCACAGCCAACTCACGCTTGCGCGACTCACTTACAATTTCATCAATAGTGATATTATAAAAATCAGCGACGATTTGTATAATTTGTTTTGGTGTAATTGATTTTTTCGCGTAATGCGATGTGATTGACGCGAGAATGGTTTTAATTTTTTCAAACCCCAATTCACTTTTATTAAGCTGGGCGAATGCGATAATGCGATTGAGCGCGCCCTCAAGTTCACGGATATTATTATGCACTATTGTCGCGATAAAATTAATTGCCTCCGGAGAGAGCACGAATTTTTTTTCTTTGCATTTTGCCTCTAAAATCGCGATACGCGTTTCAAGGTCAGGGCTTGTGATGTCAGCTATCATACCCCACTCAAGCCTTGATTGAAGCCGGTTCTCAATAGCCGGAATAGCTTTGGGGGGCCTGTCTGAAGCGATAATGAGCTGTTTGTTTGTGTGGTGAAGGGTGTTGAAGGTATGAAAAAATTCTTCTTGCGTACCCTCTTTACTGGAAAGAAATTGGATGTCATCAATAAGGAGAACGTCAACTGAACGATATGTGTCTTTTAATTCTTTTGCGCGTCCGGACCGAACAGCTTGAATAAAGTCGTTTGTGAATTTTTCACACGTTACAAAAAGGACGCGTTTAGACGGAAAACGATTTAAGATATCATTTCCAACCGCCTGTAAAAGATGGGTTTTTCCAAGGCCGACACCTCCGTAAACGAAAAGCGGGTTGTATACTTCTCCCGGCTGTGACGCGACCGCACGGCAAGCGGCATTTGCGAGTTCGCAATACTTGCCGACTATGAAATTTTCAAACGTATATTTTTGATTAAGCCCAGACAAAGAAGAACATGTTTCTTGTTCTTGCGCCACCACCACCTTTTCATTAAACGACCCCAAAGAAAGCGCGTCTTTTTGAAAAATCGGCTGTGCTTGCTGCCTTGATGCGCCTGACACCTCCACTTTATATATAACACTTCGCACTGAAGACTGCGAAACGTTGCGCAGGGCTTTAATTACGAGCGGGTGATATTTTTTTTCAAGCCATGTTTTTGTAAATTCGTTTGGGACACCTACAATAACTTTTTCGTGTTCAAAAGAAATAATAAACGTTTCTTTAAACCATGTGCTGAAGTTTGGCCTACTCAAGAGAATTTCAAGCTCTCCAAGAGTTGCCTGCCAGAGCTGTGTAGAGGTCATAAGTGTGTGCGGTTAATTAAGGGGAAGCGAAAGAATGGTATCACGCGGACAAAGAAAGTACATAGGCAATGGAATAGAAAAACGGTGGACAAGATGTGTATAACATAGCAGGGGTTTACATATCTAATAATTTCTTTATACTAATCCTGTGCTGTTGAACAAGTGCGCACACTCGTGCGCTTGGCGACGATGAGCTCCACCTAAACACAATAATATGCCAAAACGAACATATCAGCCAAAAAAACGAAAACGTCTCAAGCGGCATGGGTTTCGAAAGCGGATGGCAACGAAAGACGGCAGGAACGTGTTGAAGCGCAGACGCACAAAGGGCAGGAAGCGCTTAACAGTTTCTTCTTAGCGCATGCTTTCCAGAAAATATCGGATCCATCGCCGCAAAGACATTCTCTTTGTTCTCCGAAGAGGAAAAGCAATTCCTGTCGGGATTGGAACTGTAAGAATCAAAGAGAATTCTTTTGGACACCCCCGCGCCTCTGTTATTGTGTCAAATGCGGTATCAAAAAAAGCAACAGTGCGCAACACCATTAAAAGGCGGGTTCGCGAAGCATTAAGAAAAGAGCTTCTTCCACACCTTCAAAGTTTCGATGTTATTATTATTGCCAAACCGCAATCTGTCAATGCTTCTTATAAATATATTGTCGCGGAACTCAAAAACTTTCTTTTCAAAGCGCCCTACCTTTCCCGCCCCCCTCATCAGGGCGGCGGCGGCAGGGCTAATTCATCTTTATCAAGCGCTTCTCTCACCAGACCATAGCCAGGTTGCGCGGTTCTATCCGTATGGATTTTGCAGGTATTACCCATCGTGTTCAGAATATAGCCGCCAGGCAGTGCTTGCGCACGGCGTTTTGCGCGGAGGCGTGTATGCGGCGCGGCGGATAATGCGGTGCAACCCTTGGAACAAGGGTGGGATTGATTTTATTGCATAACACCGCGCTATAAACATGTTAGACATCTTCAACCAAATCTTTTATCAGCCGCTGTTCAACCTCTTGATTATTATTTATTCGTTTGTACCCAGGAACGATTTAGGTGTTGCTATTATTTTATTGACACTTTTGGTGAAAGTAATTCTTGCCCCGCTTTCATGGAAGCAGATCGTTGCGCAAAAGGCGCTGCAGGACCTACAGCCAAAACTAGAAGAACTCAAAAAACAACACAAGGATGACAAGCAGGCGCTCATGCAGGCGCAGATGAAGATTTTTTCGGAAAACAAAATCAATCCGCTTTCCTCCTGTCTTCCGCTGTTGGTTCAGCTCCCGTTTCTTATTGCGCTGTATTACGTGTTTATCAACGGATTAAAACAAGACAGCTTTGCGCTATTGTATGACTTTGTCCCACATCCCGCGGCGCTCAACATGACTTTTGCCGGACTTCTTTCACTTTCCGCAAACAAAAATATTATCCTTGCGCTTATTACAGGAGCGGCGCAGTTTTGGCAGGCAAAGATGTTTATGACAAAAAAGCCGCCGCAAGTGCCTGGAAGCAAAGACGAAACATTTGCAACAATGCTTAATCAGCAGATGCTCTACGTGATGCCCGTGTTTACCGCCTTGATTGTGTATCAGTTTCCCAACGGTTTAGGGCTTTACTGGCTGACCCAAACAGCGCTAAGTGTTGGCCAGCAATATTTGTTTTTGCGGTTGCAGAAGAAGAAACAGTAAACTCCCGCACGCCCAGAGCGCTGCAAAACTCTGCCATAACTCCCCATAGTTCAATGAATAGAATAAGGGATTCCTAAGCCCTTGATGCAGGTTTGATTCCTGCTGGGGAGAATACAGTAAGGGCCTATGGTCTAGTGGTACGACAGTGCATTCGCATTGCACAGACGGGAGTTCGATTCTCCCTAGGTCCACCATTTCAGATTTGCCGAAGAAGTTGCCTCGGGGCTTCGCCCCTCGCCACCCCGCAAAAAAGTTTTCTTCACATTTTTTACTTTGCGCGCGCCCGATTTTTTCTTCTAAAAGGAAAAGAAAACCTTTTTGCTGGGTTCTGCTCTTGGCGAGCAGGGCGGCGGGGTTTCACCTCGGCTCGGGCGAGGCGGAACCCCCCCCTCCGCATTGAAGCAGGCAAACAGCAAAACCCGACTGTTGATACAATCAGGAAAATCGCAAAAACGTTAAATGTTCCGATTGAGGATTTAATAAAATAAAGCAATGAAAGATAAAGCACCAAAACAACGAGCACTAAGAAATAGAACTATCACATTGAGCGATAGCGATATTTCCAATTTTAAAAAACGGCTGATAAAAATAAACAAACCAATTTCTCTTGAAGAAATTGAGAACAAAACCATACATCAAGATATTTTTGAGGCACTAAATTATTTACCAGATAGTTTTGTTGATTTGGTTTTTGTTGATCCACCCTATAATCTTAATAAAACTTTTAACCTTACCTCGTTTAAAGAAATGGAGTCAGAAAAATATGAGCAATGGCTCGATTCTTGGGTTGCTAAACTTATTCGGATACTGAAACCGCACGCCTCTGTTTATATTTGTGGTGATTGGAAATCGTCAGGAGCAATTTTCAATATGGCAAAAAAATACTTTAAGATACAAAATCGCATAACCTTTGAACGAGAAAAAGGACGCGGTGCAAAAAGCAATTGGAAGAATTGCTCCGAGGATATTTGGTTTTGCACACTTTCCGATAAATACCATTTCAATGTTGACGCCGTAAAAATGAAGCGTAAAGTTATAGCACCATACAAAGACGAAAACGGAAAGCCGAAAGATTGGGAAGATAGCGACGCTGGGAAATATAGAATTACCCACCCGTCGAATGTTTGGACCGATATTACAATTCCGTTTTGGTCAATGCCGGAAAATACTGACCACCCAACACAAAAACCAGAAAAATTGGCTGCTAAAGTTATTTTGGCCAGTTCAAAACCAAATGATATTGTTTTTGATCCGTTTCTTGGTTCGGGCACAACTTCGGTTGTCGCAAAAAAACTTGGCCGTCGGTATGTTGGTATAGAAATTGATGAGCATTATTGTTGTCTTGCTGAAAAGCGATTAGATATGACAGAAAAAGAAAAAAACATACAAGGATACTCGGACGGTATATTTTGGGAACGCAATACACTTAACGAGCAAATGAACGGAAACGGAAAGAAAAATAAAGTTGAGCAATCAAAAAATTTATTTAATAGCAAACTACTATGACAAAGAAAAGTTCAATTTTTTACACAGACAAATATAAAGAAATCGCAGAAAAAATTAAAACCTTTTTGAATAGCCAAAAAGATTTTCTTTCCGCGAGAACACAAAATAGTCCTCGTGCGGTTGGCGACGCTATTGAAAATATTATCGTAGAAAATTTTAAGGAAATACTTGGTGATTTAGCAGGCGAGTATTCATCGTCATTTGCACGTCGCGCAATGGCCGACCTCGCTTTTACCGACAAAGACGGCTTTTACTATGTTGTTGATGTAAAAACACATAGATTAGATACAAAGTTTAACATGCCAAATTTGACCTCCGTTGGGCGACTATCAAGGTTTTATGAGGAAGATGTAAATTATTTTTCACTTTTGAAAATTGATTATCAAATTGAAGGCACAAAAGCCGTTATTAAGCATGTCGTTTTTGCGCCGATAGAATTTTTTGACTGGGATTGTTTGACAATAGGCGCACTCGGTTGTGGGCAGATTCAGATTGCCAACGCAAATGTAGTAAATCTAGTCCCTAAAAATAGTCGTAAAAAGTGGATGTTGGACTTGTGCGATACCCTTTTGGAATTTTACCCAAAAGAGATTGGGAAAATTACCGAGCGTATTGATCACTTCAAGAAAATTAGAAAATTTTGGGAAAAGAAAAAGGAATAGAATACAAAGAAAACAGAAAGAAAACAAGAAAACAGGGACAGCCACCGTTTCTTGCACAGAAGAAACGGTGGCTGTCCCTGTTTTCCCCTGTTTTCCCCAGTCCCAGACGGGAGTTCGATTCTCCCTAGGTCCACCAACGACTAATAATAACATTTATTCCAGTGGCAAAGGCAGAGTCAGGCAAACATTTTGAAAAGCCAAGGGACCAATTTGCGCGAGAGCTCATTTCTATCCTTGACGGAACGCTTTATAAACTTTTAAGCACTCCTGAAAGCGCGCATAAAAGCTACGAGCGTACGATTTCAGAGCTTTCCAAACAGAAAAAGGAAACAGCGAAAAGGGGCTCGCGAGAGGCCATTACCAATGTTCTTGCCGTGATAGAACAGATGTTTTTTTCTCCCCTTCTCGATCAGGAATCAAAGCGTTTCCTTGAGGGCAAGTTAAAAGATATTCGTAAAAGAGTTAGAGGGCAGGGCTATACGAACAAAGAAACCATTAAAGACGCTATAACGCTCGTCGTAAAATTACTTGATAAAATCTACCCTGACAAAAGTGTGTATGAAGTACGAAAGTTGGTTGAGAAAAATATTCCAAGCAAGGATATAGGGCGGACAGAAAGCGAAGAGAGGGCTAGACTTATTGTGGAGAGCGGACTGGACAGAGAAGAGGTTAAAAAGATATATGTTTCCACGCTCTACGATACTTACTATTACAACGGATTCTATTCAGGAATACCATATATACTTCAATTGCCGGGAAGCAAGGCCGTTGATGAAAAGATAATAAGGGAAGCGGAAGCATCTCTTTTTGCCGACATTAGTAAGGGGCGACAACTCGATGATGTAATTAAAAATATTCGCAACAAGATCGGTGCTGGCACAGCAACAGAACAAGAAAAGATTTTTTATTTGCTTTCTACAAATGAAATGAGACCGAATTGGTTTGGCGGACTTCCCGCACCCATTGAAAGCCTTATAGATTTGGGAGAACCTGTTTCTGAAGCGTACGCTGATAAAGCAAAAGAGTATATGCTGGAAGCAAGAAAAAAGGCTCGAAAAGATTTTGATCAGTTTACGCCAGAGGATTATATGTTGATGGCAGAAGAAGGGTATGAAGCAAAGGATGAAACGGTTGCAGAAAAAATTTCAAAAAAGGATATTATGCGCGCAAGGAAGTTGATTGAAATGACAATAGCGCACGCATATCCACAAGTGGTTGAAGAAAGCGCTCAAGGGAAACGAACTATCAATCGCCGAGCATTAGAGCGTATTTTAGGAAAAAACCCCCTATCAGAGAAATTTGTAGAATTCATGAAAGAAAGCGACCCCACTTATCCGGGGTGAGCTTACAAAAATGGAGAGGATTGCTCGCCGCTACCCGATAATAGCTGACTTAACGAAACGACATACACACATTACTTTGAACTAACGGGGGGAAACAGGGGGGAGAACAGGGACAGCCACCGTTTCTTATACAGAAGAAACGGTGGCTGTCCCTGTTCTCCCTGTTCTCCCTCAGAAATCGGAAATCTTCGCGGGGATGACAAATCAGGAATGAGGTATATTACCTACAGGAAAGTCGAAAGAACCTTCAAAAAAAGAAGAACCCTTAACGCTCTCTCGATAGCCATCGAGAGAGGGGTTCTGTACGGGAATCCTTTATATCGGATTTCAGAGGCAAAATTTACATACATTTTTCCGCACGGATACGCGCCGCTTCAATCAGCGCATCTATTTCTGGGACCAAGGCCTCTGGCATCCTCTCCTTGTATTTGCGGACGAGAACGCCGAGCAGTATGATCGCTTCATGCGGAGGCCTCTGTGTGAGATTTTCCATGATCGAAATAGCTTGAGGATTAACTAGCTCAAGCTTATCGTTCAGGGAATCCAGAAGGATTGCCTGGATGAAAAGATCTATCTCGAGACTCCGCACGCACTTCATCTTCATTTTTTGTTTTCGTCTCATTACCCCAGACCCACTCGCCACTTGCGTTCTTGATGAATCCTGCTGCTGCTGCTGCTGCTGCTGCTGCTGCTGCTGCTGCTGCTGCTGCTGCT
>CAZKXN010000021.1:11894-14828 GCA_964556905.1 uncultured Gammaproteobacteria bacterium | reverse complement strand
CTTGCCACTTCAATATTTTCATGTCATTCTTTTTCTATTGAACACCGCGCGCAATAACACGGCATTGGTGTATGAAATATATTAAACCACAATGAAAGAATTCAATTTTCCCAAAGACATCAAAGCATATCAGGAACATAAAAAAACTCCCGAAGCGCAAGTGTACCGCACGGCGCTTGCAACCGCGTTGTCAATTGCCCGTACATACGACGGAACAGAAAAATCGTGGAATGAGCTTACAGCCGCACTGGGAGAGCTTGAACAAATAATTCAAGCGCAAAAAGGACATGATAATGCCGACGATAGAAAGACGCGTGAAATTATGGCAGCATTCACTTATGCTCCGACAAAGCCAAAAGACATAAACGATGTTCTTGATATCGCAATCAATAGCCAAAACAAAGCCATAAGAAAAGCTCTGAATTATGCTGCGCAAGATACTTCAGAAGAGGGTGAAAATGAGGAGGAACAAGGGCCAGAGCAAAACCATCCTGATACGCAACGCAGAGAACCGAGTCCCAATCTTGCCGTTATGAGAGTGCGCGGGATTCTTCTTCCTTCTGACGGCATTCTGCGCGGCGGTATGCCTGCAGGAGAGCACGCATTTGAGCCGCGCCGCTTTGAACAACGATATGCCGAACTGATTGCTCTTCTTAGAGATATTAATATATTCACCGAAGACCTTCTCATATTTCAGGGGGAGACACATTCATCAATGATGCGAGAGGAAAGCTATGTGGTGGTTGAAATCCCCCGTCTTGGACGCAGTGTTCTTGTCTGCGATCAAGTGGGCGAGGCCGCATTTGTAGTTAATGGCCGCGTTTCTGTTGATACTCTTCTTACGCACACCAAGGATGATTTGTTCAGAGAACTTGGCACGCGCATACAAAAAGTGATACGAAAAAATCCCGACCAATGGAAACACGATATTTCCTCATTGCTCACAAGTGAAGAGCACTGGACAAACGTACAACAAATCCGTTTAACAACCGACCGGCTTGATGTGCGAGAATTCTATGCTATTCAGCTTGCAAATGCTTTGCGCGCTCTTTATCCTACCGCGCAGGACTGGGTGGGTCTTACGGAAAAAAACCGACTATCCATCAAAATTGACGGCAAGGGGCTCATCTCAATCGCAACTACGTGCGGTACTGGAGGTAATCCGACAAACAAGTTCATTGACCACCTTTTGCTTGGCGAGCATGTTTACGGCGCTAATGATCCGGTTATCAAAAAAACGTTGGAACAAAAACGTAGCGAAGTAGAGGGAACTACGTTTCTCCTATAAACACATGGATTCCTCCAGTCCTTTCGGTGTAACTATTCACCTTTTTCCAGTAAAAATTATTTTTGGCTTAAATAGGACGTCTCAAAAATTTGAGACAATTTACAAGATGTTTATTTTAAGCCATTTCTGACGATTCGCTGGAAAAAGATGAATAATTAATATCTATCCTTTCACTACCGCAAGCGGCACTAACCGAGCAATTTTTTTCGCAATGCCTGCGGTGTGGACAACTTCTACAACCTCATCAACATCTTTATATGCGAGAGGGGCTTCTTCCGCAAGTCCGGCCATAGAACCAGAGTTTACCGAAATCCCCTGTTTTTGCATGCTCTGTTTTAATTCTGAACCGCGAACTTCGCGCTTTGCCTGGGTTCGCGACATACGTCTTCCTGCGCCGTGGCAAGAAGATCCGAACGTTTGTTTCAGGGCTTGTTCTTGTCCAACTAGAACATACGATGCAGTCCCCATGCTTCCAGGAATCAAAACCGGCTGTCCGGGAAACGACCGTGTCGCGCCTTTACGGTGGACAATTACTCTTTTTTTTATTCCGTCAATTTCATGGTCCTCAATTTTTCCCAAATTATGCGCAACATCATAGACAATCTGCAAATAGCCTGCATTCTTCCCGAATACTTCCTGCCATGCCTTACGCGCCTCCCATGTGATTAGCTGTCTGTTTGCCCACGCAAAATTCGCACCCACGGCCATAGCATGAAAGTACTGCTGGCCTTCTGAAGAAGAAAATGGCGCGCAGGCAAGCTCGCGGTCGGGAAGCGTAATGCCATATTTCGGCATCACCTTCATCATAAGACGGATATAATCTGTTGCAATCTGGTGCCCAAGGCCGCGCGAACCAGTATGGATCATGATTACCGCCTGCCCTTGAAACAATCCAAGTTTTTTTGCTTCTTCAAGATCAAAAATAGTTTCAACCGCTTGCACTTCCACAAAATGATTTCCGGCGCCCATGGTGCCAAGCTGATCCGCGCCGCGCTTTTTGGCAGTCTGCGATACAAGAAAAGGGTCTGCCTCCCCCAACCTGCCGGTTGATTCTATCCGTTCCAAGTCTTCTTTCGTGCCATACCCAAGTTCGACCATGCGTTGAGCTCCGTGCCGAAGTACCGCATCAAAGTCTTTTCCATGAAGCATCAAACGGCCTCCCTTGCCAACGCCTGAAGGCACTTCTTGATATAAAGCTTTCCCAAGCTCTTCAATCTTCGGCCACACATAGCCAATGTTTTTTTCAGATCGCAATAAACGTATCCCGCAATTTATGTCATACCCTATTCCTCCGGGAGAAATAATCCCGTCTTCTGCGTCAAACGCGGCAACACCGCCAATGGGAAAACCGTATCCTTCATGCGCGTCCGGCATTGCAAACGCGTATTGTTGTATTCCTCTAAGAGCAGATACGTTGACAAGCTGTTCCAACGAGCGATCGCGCAAAATTCCGTCAAGCATTCTTTCAGTTGCATACACGCGTGCGGGAACGCGCATGTCTGAACGGAAACTTTTACGCACTTTTTATGTTTTTCCTTATAAATATGAGGGTTTTATAAAAAGACAGCTAAGCGAAATCGGCCGCCTTAACAAGATAGAAAAGATCAGAATACCTGAAGGCCTGGATCTTACTACGATCCACGGTT
>CAZKXN010000021.1:0-11884 GCA_964556905.1 uncultured Gammaproteobacteria bacterium | reverse complement strand
TGAGGGTTTTATAAAAAGTGATTGCTCATAAATAAAAGGAAAATTGATCAACTGCGTGAGTCCTATCATATGTGTATCTGCATTAGCGCTTCGTACTCTGATCCATGGGGAAGCAAATGCGATTCCAGCAACACAAATGACGCGCATTCCTGCTTCCATGAAATATGTTCATTGAGTTTTTTGATGGGAAACGAAGAAAATGTTTCGGGACGAAACCGCGCTAGGGTGAGATGAAGAGCAAATGGCCTGGAACTTGGCTGAATGCCAAGTATGCGCTCTAACTGCGTTTTTAACATAAAAATCTCACGCGGCGTCCTTCCTTCCGCCCATATAAGACGAAATTCTCTTTGTGAAGGGCCGTACGTGATTATAGTAAATTCTATTTGGAAAGAAGGAATACCTATGACAAGCGATGACAATGATTGTTTAACTTTCTCAACATCATCCTCTTCCAACGGAGGAATCAATGTTATGTGCATACTCTTCCCTTGAATCCAACGCACAGGAAGATGCGAAAACTTCCGACGCAACTGTTCTGCTTGCTCTTGTATTCTTTCATAAATCGGCAATGCTAGAAAAATCCGATGAGCCATAATTATATATCAAATACGAGCGTGGTCTCCCACTCTCCTTTTTCATTTTGAATAAGGTGAGCTTCGTGATATGTCACTGCTTTAATATCTTTGTCAAACTCTTGCGCTGAAACTCCATGCAGACGAACTTTCAGCGATGTGTTGTCCATTTCTTCCACTATCAAATGCGGATACAGCTCTTTATGAATGGCAGTGCACGCAAGGACTTCATTAAGAAAATCAACCAAGAGCGACGTGGGATCTTGCGCTTGTAGGGTAAGTGCGCGCTCTGTATACTGGGGTGGCACGGGTATATCTTTTTTCTGCAAAGCAGTCATGCCGATAAGCGCGTCGCGAAAAACTTGTTCAAGGGTCGCTCCCCATACTTTGAGGCGCACATCAGCAGTATGTGGAAAAATTTGATACGGCATAAAAGTATGATAAAAAACTTTTTCGCAAAACACAAATCTATTATTGCTCTTTTCCTTTCAGTCAAGATTGGATTGATAGCGCTGATTTTTCTTACATATCCTCTTCTCCGATTTAGTTCGTACGACTACCAGCTCAATGGGTATCGGTTTACAGCAGAAAACGGCATGGTTGAAAAACATATGGCGGCGTGGGATGGCCAATGGTATCTGCACATTGCAGAACAAGGGTATAGAAATTTCCCTACCGCGGAAATCCAAGCCAAATCGTATGCGTTTTTTCCCATGTATCCCCTATTGATTAGGATTGTATCCTTTTTCACTCTCGGAAATACAATCCTTGCCGCGCTTTTAATAGCGTTCGGCAGTTCGTTTGTGTATGTGATTATACTCTATAAATTGATAATGCTTGAATACGCAGAACGTATTGCCAAATATGCGGTACTGTATTTTTTAATAACTCCTTCTGCAATTTTTTTTACTGCCGCATATGCCGAAGCGCTTTTCTTCATGCTTGTACTCGCCGCATGGTATTGCGCGCGCACGGGCAGATGGCGGGCTGGAGCGCTGTTTGCATACTGCGCGGCCCTCACGCGGCCGCAGGGTGCATTTCTTGTTTTGCCTTTAGCTATTGAATATGCTCTGAATGCACGGAAAAGCATTTACTCGCTCCTCGGCGCTCCGCTTGGCTTGCTTACATATTATACTTTTTTGTACTTTGAAACTGGAAATTTTTTCACTCATACGATAATAAATCAAAAGTTCTGGGGGCGGACAGGATCCGATTTTTTTGAAATCGCCTCAATTGTCATTGACCGAGTTTCCAATTTCGCAAGTCTTCCATTTAATAGTTTTCATTACTCCCAGCTTGACACTGCTATTCTTGTAAGTTCTCTTGCGCTCATCGTTCCGATGATTGCACGTCTTCGCCTGTCGTACGCTCTTTGGGCATTTATTCTGATTGCGCTTCCGCTTTCCACAGGAATAACAACATCCATAACGCGGTATATCTCTCTATCATTTCCACATTATCTATTCTTATCGCTCCTCGGCGCGCGATATAGGGCCCTTCACTGGATTTTTGTCATTGTTTTTTCTGTAATTGGAGCAGTGTTAGCCGTCAGATTTGTTCACTGGTACTGGGCAGGGTAATGCGCAACTGTCCAAAATTGTCATTCCTGCTAAAGCCGTGAGGGGCAGCTAGTTTATACGCTCTTCAACAGAGCCTGTAAGATACGCATGTCCCTTATCAACATCCTCGGGATACGCAATAGGATGCCAAAACTGCGCACGGATCACTTTTGTGGGACGCACCTTTGCCAGCTCGCCTATTTTTGGCGCGAGCACATGCTCGCCTTTTTCATCAAGCAATTTTGGAAGTTTGAAAATATCTTGGTGTAGAACATACACACCAACGTTTGCAAGATTTGAAGGCGGATCTTTTGGTTTTTCAACAAGTCCTTCAAGCAAATCATCTTTGCCTACAATGCATATGCCAAAACGCTCCGGAGTATCTGTTTCTTTCACGAGTATGGACTGTTGAGTCCCTGCAACGCATTTCTCAAGATCACTGGGATGATACAAATCATCACCTGACACCACCATAAAATATTCACTTTTCAAAAAAGGAATGGCTTTTTCAATGGCGTCGGCAGTGCCTTTTGGTTTTGGCTGTTCAACATACACAAGAGTCCTTCCGGCAAATGAATCGCCGAAATATTCGCGTATCTTTTCACTCTTGTAGCCGACCACAAGAATAACCTCGTCTATCACTTTTGGCAAAATCCCAAGCGTGTACTCAAGAATTGGCTTGCCAGCAATGAAAACCATTGGCTTTGGCCTGTCCGAAGTCAATGGCCTCAATCGTGTGCCTTGCCCTGCCGCTAAAATTACTGCTTGCATAGTTTTTACTTTCTTTTGTTTATCCAGCACCTTCCAGAATACCCCGCCGATCTTGCCGCGGGGATGAGGGGTTTAATACCCCGTTGGGAAGGTGCTGGATTTATTTCAAAATATTTTATTATCTTTTACATTTTTTTTCCAAACAAGGATCATGGTCTTTGTGCTCGGCCTGCCTTTTTCTTTATGCCCTGTTTTGTAGTCGCGAAATGCGGCAAAAAGCGTCTTGCGATTATACCGATACCCCTCCCCCTTCCGTGTCCCCGGATCGTTTGTGATGAACTCTTCTGTATTATAATCATAGCCGCGCACAAGAAGGGCATGCTCCTGCGGGCCCAAACCTTTGAAATTAGGATTTTTTAGCACTCTTCCGTCTACAGGAATAATAACAATATATCCATATTCAAGAGCTCTTAATATATCTCGCCACCGGACCACTTTTTGAACGCCAAATCCTTCATACCCTGAATATGCGCGAGCAAATCGCGCCGTGTCTTGTGGAGAGGTGTCGTAATACGATCCGTAAGTATCTTTTTCAAATTGCACAATGTCAAGTATCTTTTGCGCTTGCGCTTCAGACCGTTTTGAAATAGTAATCGCTTGCGCCCACATAAGAGCCATAAGCACTGACGCTTCTTCGCACGAGCTTTGAAACTTATCATCGCTCCACTGAAACGTAGGAGCTTGCGATATGAAAGGCACATCAAAAAGTATCTGACCTTTGTCTGGACCTGCAAAGGAACGCTCTCCGTCTGCAATGAAAAATATAACGAATAAAATACTCGCCGCGATCTTGCAATGCGCTGATTTTTTTGATTTACTATAAGTACTGGCTAAAAACATACGTTATGGATAGCTCAAAAATTTCTTTTGAACAGATCCCGTTGGGCTTTGAATTAAGCGAAAAGCCCGAAGACAGCCGAGAACGAGCACGGTCACACACTACCGCGTATACATTTGTTTTACAATCCGCATCGCCGGCATTTATTAAAACATTATTTGAAAGCGGGATTGATCCTAAGGATATAGAGTTTACGCATACCGCAATGGCTCTTGAATATGACGGAGACAGCAATCCATTTCTTTGTCCAACATTCGTGACGCCAAAACAGGCAGTCGGACCAAAAAGGGGAAGATTGGCACGGCAAATAGAACACCAGCTTTTTGAACAAGGGCGGATCCGCAGTATTGGCTTGCAGATATTTGGAAACTACAGCAGTGGGAAAGAATTAAAAAGATTACCAAAAAGAAACATATTTGTCCATACTACTGCGTCGCCGTTTGATGAATTATATCAAAAAAGCGACGAAACAGCATCTGCGAGCTTTGTGTATATGCGGCCAAGCAAAATGCGTTCATTGCTTGAAAAAGGCCAAATCACTGTGCCTAACATTTCCCACCCCATCCAACTTGCTGTGAATCTTGAGGGGAAAAGAAAAGAGCTCCCTCTCTCTGATCCAGTAAAAAAGAAACTCCTCAAACAAGTCTCTGATGCAGAAACTGAAAAAAAGAAAGAAGTCGCCAGAGCGATACTTACACTTTCTTCCGGCGATGCCGATTTTTCTCCTCTGACTATATCTTCCCTTCTTAACAAAGTAAACGCCGCACAGGATCTCGCGAGCGCGAATGTCATCTATGCACACATCGTTACGGCCGCTCGCGTAACGCCCGAACGCGTAATAGAAGCTGTGCGTCTGGCGAACATTCGCGAAGAAATATCATATCTAGACACTTACTGCAATGAAATTGAAGCTGTGCTTCGGATTCTCGCCCTTCTGCCGCAAATAAAACAGCTCTCTCACCATGCGCTTGATGTTTTTCTAAAATCAAAATCTCTAGGCCCTCTTGCGTCTAGAATTCTCTCTCAATTAAAAAGATCGCGGCCATGGTTTTATTATCTCTTTCGTCCATTCCCACTAACTCTTGACGAGATAGCGGGGTCGTCAAACGAAACGCATCCTATCGTGGACATATTCGCTTCTCATAAGGAAACAATAGACCGCCTTGATCCTCTTGATCCTTCTGACATTATGAGCGCGCTAATTTTTCTTGAAAAATATTTTAGAATCCCTCGCGATGATTATTATGATCTCGGAAGAAGATTTGATACGTTTTATGAAACAATTATTGGAAAATATGTTGGAGTCGTTGAGCATCGCGGACGCAGAGAGGCATCTATCTCGCACATAGAACAATTAAATGACATTGCAAACTGCAGTCCTGTTGACTTGTTGCAAATCGCACTCGGTGTTGGCTCCACAGTAAAAAAATATGCGGAAGAAGGTCGGAGAAGCAAATTTGACGGAGAAACTTTTTTGCATCGCCTTATATACGAAGCACAGCGCAAATTGTTCCTTATGACAGCGGTTCATGACGCCATTACGCACCATAAGGAAAAAATGCGTCAGGGAAATGTGCCGTTTCAGACAGTATGGAAATCAATAAGTTCAACACCGACAGAACCTCTGGAGTTGCGGGAAGTGCGATCGCGCAGACAAAACACAATTGTTGATATTATATCTGAATTGGACCATCAAATTTATCAAGCAGAAGCGACCATTGGCAAGATACAAACAGCAGATCGCTGACGGCAAGCTCGTACTCGCTCCAGGCACGCGTCGTGATCTGCTCCGCGAAATATCGCTTCTTGATGAGAATGATCCGCATGATCCGCGCCGCGATCTTCCCCGTCACATCCGCGTACACGTGACAGCACGGCCAATTAAGGGAGAATTTTCCGTATTCAGAAGACGATTTTTTGGAAATGCGGCGCAAACATCAGATATGTATGGAAGGGAAATTATTGTTGCTGAAGAAAATCCGCGCCTTACTGCGCGCGTAAAAAAATATATCCCCATACGCGGCGAGGAAACCCTTTTTGATGATCACGCGGTCGTCTTTGCTATTATGGAACGATTCATAAAAAAAGTTTCTGTGCTAGGAGACGAGTGGACTTGTTCAATTGATAAATTCTCGCCAACCGCGACAGGTGAACAGTATCATTACAAGGGTAAAAGAGCTGGAACGGGCGGAAAAATCCGAATGGCAAAATGCACGCTTCTTATTACCAATCACGTAAGCGGAGCTGAATACGCGGAAGAAATTCAGATATTTGTGGCGGATCACGGAAAGTCGGCGCATTTTTATCACAACGAAAAAATTTACGACGACGCGCGATATGATATGGATCGCCTGCTTGAACGTCTTGGAATACGCTCTATTGCCGAACTCGTACTTCCTCCAACAATTTTTCCGTCATTGCCTACAATTTCTCACTCAAATCTTTAATAAAGGGTCGCTCTTACCCAGTGGCAAGTCCGCGAGGTATTCATCTAAACGCGCGCTCTCTCTCTGTGGCTACTGCGAACTCTTTTCAAGCTGGCGATACGCGTGCGCAAATGCAAGAGACGTAAGTGGCATAGACATAAAAAGTCCAAGCCATAATGGGACATTGAATCCAATTATATTCAGCGCTGTCAAAAGCGCTACGAATAAAGCAAGATCAGTCCTTGCTCCTTTTGAATATCGCGACGCAAGCTTCAATGCTTTGATAGGCCATACTTTTTTATCAACAACAATGATGTAGAAGATATAAAATTTCATTATCCAGTATGAAACAGGGATAGCAAAAAGAATTCCAAGTGTTAGATAGCCAATGACAAGCTGAAAAGGGTTAAAGAAATTTTTGAGAAAATATACAACGACTTCAAGAAGTATATACGGGCCAAATATGATAAGGTAATACAGCAACGCGGCAAGAATAAATTTCGGCATATACACAATTGCGCCAAACAGATCCGCGATCCGCGCGCGAGCGCCATCAATAAATGTAAGCGAAATCCTGGTCGTGCCAAGCGTAAACAATACAAAAAAGAATACAGTCGCGACAATAAGAGCGCCAACATACCACCACGCGTACGGTATTGAGTCTTTCACTTGAGGGATCCCGAACGATGTCGGCTCAACAAGCAAGGCAAAAACAAAAAAGAGCGCCAGATATATAATAATCTGAATCAATGAAACCAACACGAAAAACCAAATGTGTTTCTTTGCGGTATTCCATCCGAAAGCAACTGCCTGTTCTCGCGAAAAACGCTTATACTGCTTAAACACGCTCGCATAGAGAATGAAAACAATAAAAAGAAGAACAATAAAATACAGCGCTACTATTATCCACCAGTATTCTCCAAAGATGGCAGAAAGATAATACATGGCCGGAGAGGGTTCCTCTCCGGCAAGAATAGGTGCGGATAAGAAATTTGAGTCTGGCTGAACTTCAGCGCCTTCTGAAGGCAAACCATATAATTCACGTAACGGTTGTGATTCTTCTTGCGTTAGATCGGGAACAGAAGTTTCAGCATCTTGAGCGTAAAGAATGCCTGGACTTGAAAAACAGGCAAAGCTAAACGCTAAAACCGCCGTAAAAAACATTGTCCTAATAAATGATATTTTTTTCATAAATACAAATTAACGCCATATTTAAACATAAATTGCGAGTGTAGAAAAACATTCTTGCGTCATTCCGAGTATAGCACATATTTCAATATGGCTGTTGTGGATGGTTTAAAAAGACGGCTTGAAGGATTTGCACAAACAAAAAGACGATAATGGCGACACCGACACTTAATACCATCATCTCTTGAAAAACCTCTCTAAAACGCCTTTCAAGAATCACGGATGAATAAAACGAAGTAAACAGGATAATGACAAGCACAATTGCGGCAAGACTAACGAGCGCAAGAGGCGCTGGAAGGAAAAAGAAAGGAGCGACTAATAGCAAAACCACAATCAGATATGTAATGCCAGTGTAGGCGGCCGAACGAAACGGCTGTCTCGCGATATTGACACGCGCCTGCAAAAACGCCGATGCTGACATAGATAACGCCGCGGCAACACCAGTGATCAGGCCTAAAAATCCAATGGTCCGACTGTCATGGATTGTAAGACTAAATCCAACAAGCACTCCTGACAGTTCCACAAGACCATCATTAAGCCCAAGAATAATGCTTCCTAGAAAATCTACTGCGTCCTCTCGAAACTGGGATATTAACATCTGTTCGTGCTCGCGTTCTCGTTCAAGTATTTCCTTCACATTGGAGCGCAGAGGCTCTTTTACTTTCTGCCAAAAAACTTGGTACGCGGCAATAATTTTACGTTCATCTCCTTCTAAAAACTTTGCTGTGAATGTAAGACCAAACACGCGCCTCAATATGCTAAAAAAAACAATCTCATAAAATGGAACGCTGAATGCTTTTTTTTCGCTGAACTTCAGCCAAAACCGATAATCTTCATATTCGCTTTTGATTAATTTTTTCAAAACGTCACGGAAGCTCGGCTCTGTTTCAATTTTAAGGAGCTCCTGAAATATAATATAATCTTTGTACTGATGCGCGGCGAAGAAATCTGCGCTTTTTGCGATGTACGAATACTCGTCCATATGGCTGTCGCACAAGATAAAATCTCCATGCTTGCAAACGCGGATATTTTTTCATCCGAGCGGCTGACCACACAGCGCGGTAAAAACGAAATTCATTTTTATACATAGATAACTTGGGCAATCCGGCGCGCGCATACAACGCGTCAACCATGGAAAAATACTGCTCTTTCTGACCTTGGCTGAATTCATACCTGCGCTTAAATTCGTATTTCTTAGCCAGTGGAAACATATCTGTCTGCGCGATGAGCGTAATAAGATCGTATCCTGCCGGCGCGTACGCCACATGCTCCATGTCAATAACACCTTTTGGAAAAATATTATGGGCATTAAAATCGCCATGAGAAATTACAAAAGGAAATGGCTCAAGTTTCTTTTGAATCTTGAGAAGCGCGGTTTTAAGTTTTTTGGCAAGCATAGGGGCTTCTTTTTTTAAAATTTTCGCATGGATTGCTGTAAAAAAATCTCGCCATGATTTTTTGGCTGTGGCGCTGTTTATTTGCGCAAGAGCATAGCGCTTTACTGTAGTAAGGAGCGCCCTGAAATGCGCGCCTGATATTTCTCCATGCGTCAGGCAGTCTCTAATAAAAAATTTGCTAAACTGTTCTTCCCCAAAAGATTTTTCAATGTAATACGCGTTATTAAAAAGCCATCCGCTTTCTGTGATTTTTGTCACAGGAAATCCATACTGCAATAGCATGTTGTGATGGCAAATCTCTTTTTGTATGATGCCGACAGAGCCGATGCGAAAATACGCATCATCGCCGCGATACACGCTCACATTCTGATGTTCGCGCGTGCGGAGATAATGATAGGTTTTCGTCCCAATCCTTATTTCACGAGGAATCATGATGATTAAAAACAATATGCTTATTATTTCTGCTGATATCCAGGATCTCCTGCGGACGATCTTATTTAAATTGACATTTTTTTACTGCACAATTGTCTGATTTCTTTCCGGGCCTACGGACACTATGCACGCCTTGCCGCCGGTTTCTTTTTCTATAAAATCTATTATTGCTCTCATCTCTTGAGGCAGTTCCTGATAAGAGCGCATATCGCTTGTTTTTTGCTTCCATCCCGGAAACGCCATATAGATTGGTTTGCATGACCCAAGAAACGCGTTATCCGGAAACACTGAATCAAGCATTGTTCCGTGCGCAAGCGAATCGCATTGATACGCTGTGCATATTTTTATTTCCTCGCATTCATCAAGCACGTCAAGTTTTGTGAGGATTAAATCATTGCCATTCACACGCAAAGCTTGTTTGAGAAGAGGGATGTCAAGCCACCCAACCCGACGCAACCGGCCGGTTGTCGCGCCATACTCTCCCCCCCTGATGCGAATGGCTATTCCTTGAAAATGCTCATTTTTGTCGTTCACAGACAGTCCGGAATATTCAGCTAATTCTTTTTCCTTTGATGAGCCGCCGCAATATTCTTCGGATCCTGCTCCTCCCATCTCTGTGGGAAACGCGCCCCTGCCCACTCGTGTCATATAAAAACCTTTTACCACGCCAAGAGTAATGTCAACATTCCTCACACTCAATCCAACGCCTTTTGAAAGGCCTTCAATTGAACAATCTGATGAAGTTACATACGGATATGTCCCATAATCAATACTCAAAAGATACCCTTGGGCGCCTTCCAGCAAAATCTGCTTTTTTCCGACTACCGCGCGGATAAGCTCATCTGTGTCTGTCATGTAGCCGCGGAGAGCATCAGCGTATTCACCGGTAAACCGTTCAATAATGGCATCGGTATTGAATATGGCATCCGGTGAAAAAAAGATTCCTTCTCCGAGATGCGTATGGTAAAAAATATCTTTTACAAGTGAAGGGTCATACTCGCGCAGACGAGCGGTCTTTTCTTCAATGTTTCTCTTTAATTTTTTTGCAAACTCATCGCGGCAGAAAAGATCGCCGACTGTAAGAGCGATTCTATTGTAATAATCAGCATACGCAGGACCGATCCCGCGCCCTGTTGTTCCAAGAGATTCTGATACTCGTGAACCACTAAGGCGATCAAGCACTATATGTTGCGGCAATACAAGTTTTGCCCTTCTGGAGATGCGCAAATTATCTGATGAATAGCCGTTCGCGTGCAATGCGGTGAGCTCCGCAATGCACTGTCTTGGATCAAAAGCAACTCCAGAACCAATCACGCTCACTTTCCCTTCTGTATCATGAAAAATAGAAGAAGGCAGAAGGTGTGAAACAAATTGTTTTCCTTCCCACGCGACTGTGTGGCCAGCATTTGCGCCGCCTGTGCCGCGCGCAACAATGTCTGCCCATGGTGTCAAAAAATCAACGATCTTGCCTTTGCCTGTATCGCCCCACTGATTGCATACAACCGCGACTGTTTTTGCGTTTCCTAAAAATGAAAATGTATTATTCATAGCAATGATACTACTCTATCATAGTGTCCTAAATTGCAAAAGGTTGCGTACAAGACGGGTGCATCGGACGGGTACATCGGCTTTTTTATTGTATGAAAATTTGGTATACTGCAATTCTGTTAAACATACGGCAATGTCTTATGAACATCATTGGAAATTCTATGCAGCTTAAGTCGGATTTTTTCAGAAAAATAAAATTTCACAGTTACGCCATGGTTTTCTTTCTTGCGGCAATCCTGTTCGCTTTCCCATTTTTTGCGCACGCGGCTGTGCCAAAAAACAACCTTTCCGGCCTCATCTTGCTTCAAACGCAAAGCTATGGGCGCGCGTGGTATGTCTCGCCATTCAACGGCACGCGATACTATCTCAAAGACAAAGAAACCGCATTTGAAATATTTAAAAAATCCGCTCTTACGGTTGACTCGCAAACAATGTTTTCCGCTTCTTCCGTAGAGCGCAAAAAATACAAAGGCATGATTCTTATTTCGCCGGCAGGTAATATGCTCACATACATCCATCCGCGCACGCTCACTGCATACGACATAAAAAATGCTGACCAAGCATTTGATGTGGTCAAGACAGCAGGTATTGGCGTTACAAATACTCTCTTGTCCAGTGTGGCAATGAATACAGAACAAATTACGCCAGATACTGCGTATCAAAAAGTCGCCTATGCAAAGTACAACGGATCAGTCTTAGCAAGCGGAAAAGACTCTGATACGCTCCTTCCGTTAGCATCTCTCACAAAACTTGCTACCGCGCTCGTGCTTTTGGATCTGAATCCGGATTGGGACACTCGCATTACTATCACCAAAGAGGATATTGATTTTCCAAAACAATTCGTTGGCGACGACCAAACAAGCGAGGTGCCTATCCGCGAAGGCATGCAAATCGCATTTAAAGACCTTTGGAAAGCAATGCTCGTAGCTTCATCAAACCAGGCCGCCGCCGCGCTCGCGGCAAACACCGGATTGACCCAGGGAGAGTTTGTATGGCGCATGAACGCAAAAGCGCGGCAATTAGGGCTCACGAAAACCCGTTTCTTTGATTACGCTGGTCTTGACGCTCATAACACCAGTACGGCAAAAGAAATGGCAATCCGTTAGTATGGAGACTTGTAAAAACAGGAAATTAACGAAGGAACAATCGAAAG
>CAZKXN010000020.1:548-15267 GCA_964556905.1 uncultured Gammaproteobacteria bacterium | reverse complement strand
TCTCATCTTCACGTCATCTATATAATTGTCCTCCCTTGAATAGTGCGTGGCGAGTGTTAAGGGCACAATTGTCCACAATCGTATTATATTCTCACAAATGAGCTCTTCTTGCAAGCCCGTGCGAACCTTGATATACTTCCAGCTATTCTCATATTTTGAAACTGCAAAAATGAAAAAACTTCAGATAAACCTTCTGCGGTGTGAAACAAACTCAACAGGAAATCATAAAGATTTTTTGCATCATGCCCCTTTTTTAGACAGCGCCAGAGGCGTATTGATTACAGGCATGATATTGCTTTTTTTCATACTCGCGGCGACAGGAGTTTTTTCATATTACGCGTCTGGAAATGACGACTCTTATGTGTCAAGAGCGTGGGATACTGTTTCCTCAATCACCAGATTCGCCAACCTCAATCATTTTGCCAGCGGTTTTACAAAAAAACTTCAGGGAGAAGAAAACCGCATCAATCTGCTTGTGCTGGGGGTAGGCGGCGAAGGGCATGAGGGTCCACAGCTTGCGGATTCTATCATGCTTGTAAGCATTGACGGCAAAAGCTCCCAAATTGCTCTTTTCTCTATACCCCGAGATTTGGTTATCCAGCTTGAGCGCTATGGCTTTAGAAAAATAAATAATGCGAATGCCTTTGGTGAACAAGACAGCGCTGGGTGGGGCGGTGAATTTACAAGAAAGGCGCTTGAAAAAACATTTGATATTCCCATACACTACTATGTGCGCATTGATTTTGCGGGATTTGCAAAAATTGTTGACACGCTTGACGGAATCACTGTCACTGTTGACAAGTCGTTTACAGATTATAAATATCCGACGCTTAATAAAAAATATCAGTCTGTTTCATTTCAGGCAGGAGAACAAGTTATGGACGGAGATACGGCGCTAAAGTTTGTGCGCTCTCGTCATAGCCCTATGAATCAGGAAGGGTCGGATTTCGCGCGAAGCCGCCGCCAAAAAAAAGTGCTTCTCTCGTTTAAAAATAAACTCACATCCCCTGATGTTCTGCTCAATCCGGGAAAAATTTCTGAATTGCTCGCTCTGGTGCAAAATAACATCACTACGAATATGGCGGCATGGGAATTTGCCCGCTTTTTTTCTTTTCTTAAAAATAGGGACTTCTCATCAATTATCAGCGTGTCTTTTGATGATTCGCCCGAGGGGTTTTTGCGTTCAAGCATAAGCTCGGAAGGAGCGTATATTCTGGAGCCGCGCGACGGAACCTTTGACGAAATCAGAGAAAAAATACATTCTATTTTTTCTCTCTCCCCGATACTGCTTTCCGGCGCACGTGATGAAAAACCTGTTGTGAGCATAAAAAACGGAACGCTTGTTGAGGGGCTCGCGATGCAAGTGGCACGAGGTCTTGTAGGCGCGGGATTTGAAATTGATTTTATCGGAAATGCTTCGCAAAAAAATATTTCGCAAACGACTATCTATGACTTCACGAACGGAGGAAAAAAGAAATCGCTTGACGCACTTGCCGCGAGATTTGCCAATACGGCTATTTCAAACGCGCCGCCGCAAGAACGCGCGGCAATCCCAAAAAGCGACTTTCTCATTATGCTGGGACAGGATTCCACTGCCTTAATCAACCAATAAACGTTCATAGACCCGAGACCCTTGTAAGAAAGACACGGAAAAGAAAATTCGTTTTTCCTTTTGCGAAAATGCGGAGTCTTCCAGTTTTGAAGAACTAAAAATCTCATAACGATTCGGAAGAGGATGGTCTCTTGTTTCTACAAGCTCCAAAGAATCATCGGTCGCTACAAACGCGTACTGTACGTCCGGTATAAGAATTGCTTTTACAATGGGTTTTGATTGGCGCAGAATAAGACGTTTTTGATTTTTTTCAAGAGCGGTAAAAAGCCATATCTCAAACTCTGAAATCGCAATGGCGCGAGGCGTAAGAGGAAAAACAAATTTTTGAATCTCGCTGATAGGTGTGGGCGGCTGAAGGTTTTTTTGATCAAAAGAAATGAATTCGCGAGACTCGGTGGCAAGAATCACGAACGGATATGTGTTTTTTACAAACTGAACCGCATTTTTTGGAATTTCGTATCTTTTTCGTTCAAATGGCTGATTTGAAAGAGCGTATTGCACAAGATCTACACTATTGCCACGCTCCTGAATTGTATTGATAAAGCCATTCTGCAATAAAATGTCGCGAAAAACGCCTTTGGCAATATACCGCGATCCGCCTGTTGCAGGGTCAAGGCGAAAAATACCCTTTTGAGTAATTCCGTATGCGTATTCATCGTCAGACCAAGCAAAAATTTTTAACGGCTCTTGTGTCGGCACAAAAGAACTGATTGCCTTTTGTGTGTCTTTTTTTATAACAAACGCCGATTTTTTTGAGTAAACATAAAATGATCGGTTGTTTGGCGAAGAAAGAACAGTAAACGGCTCGCGTGCGCGCGCTAATTCTTTTGTTTGCTTATGCGTCCTATCATACGAAAAAAAGGCGTTTTCAGTTTTAAAAAAAATATATTTCGACGTGATGGCTGATATTTCCTGTATCGGTTGAGGGTGCGTAAAAAGCGCTGTCGGAATAATGTCGCGCGCCAAGACAACTTCATCTATAATGACAACTATACCCTGTAAAATCACGATCTCTTGAGCAAACAGAAAATGACCGTCTTTCCTTATCGTGAGGCGATATTTGCCAGGCAGAATATATTTGATGTAAGCAGGAGTTTTTTTTCCAGTGTCATTTCCGTCCAAAAAAACCGACGCGCCATTTGGTCTGGATTCCACTACCAATTCGCCTGTTTTTTCAAACATTCGCTTTGATTGGCTGTATCGGTATCCTGTGCCATACAAAAGAAGGGCAATGCCTATGATAAAAAAAAGAGCGACAAACGAATAAAATAATATGCCGCGCCATGGAAGATTAATCATAAACGGTCAGTTTCCTTCATTTGGATACGGATCTTTGTGAGGGCAAGCGTAGTTTTTGCAAACGCAAGCCAGCCCAGACTAGGGCTCTTGCGATTTTTTTCAATCAGAATTTCAACAACATCGCCGCTTTGCAATTTTGAATTCAATGGCTGTAATTGGCTATTGATTTTAGCTCCGGCGCATCTGCGCCCGATGTCGCTGTGAATAGCATACGCAAAATCAATGGGCGTCGCATCTTCGGGAAGATTGATCACGTCGCCTTTCGGCGTGAATACAAAGATACGATTCTTAAACAGATCAAGCGCAACTGCTCCAAACGACTCTTCGGATGTAATTTCTCTATTCATCCAAAGTTTGACAATCTCTTGAAGCCAATCAAGATTCTTTGTTATTTGCAATGACCGTTTTTGGGATTCGTCATAATTCCAATGAGCGGCAATGCCAAACTTTGCCTGCGCGTGCTTCTCGGGAGTTTGAATCTGAAACTCCACAATTTCCCCTTTTTCGCAAAATACGGTTGTATGCAACGCGCTGTAATTGTTTGGCTTTGGCTGGGCAATGTAATCTTTGATACGACCCGGCAAGGGCCGCCAGTATTGGTGGACAATGCCTAATACAGAGTAACAATCGGAAACTGACGGAACTACTACACGAAGCGCGGCTATATCATATATTCCTTCTACTGACGTTAATCCTTTTTTTATCATTTTCCAGTAGATGCTTTGAATTGTTTTTACGCGCCGCTCAAAAAAAATTGGCTCAATGCCGCATGCGCGCAATTTTTCTTCAACAATATCTTTAAGACTCTCAATGTATTGTTCCTTGCCAATGAGCAACGGATTGACAGACGCATATATCTTGGAGTATTCGTCCCTGTACACATAGGGAAACGCGAGATCTTCCAGTTTGCTTTTCATATACCAAATACCAAGGCGATCAGCTATGGGGCAGTAAATTTGCAGCACTGCCAGAGCGCTACTACATTGCTTGTCATTCGGGGGCGCGTTGAGAGTTTTCAAATTATGATAACGATCGGCAAACTTGATCAGAATAATTCTTATATCGCGTGCGATAGACACAAACATTTTTCGCAGATCGTCTGCGTAACGCTCAATGCCTCTGTATTTGACATTGCCTAACTTGCTTACGCCGGCAACAAGCTGCGCAACGTCAGCGCCAAAGTTTTTCTCAAGTTCTTCTATGCTCACCCTTGTTTCATCCAGCACATCATGGAGCAATCCCGCTATTATGGTTGCTTCATCCATGTGTATCTTTGCAAGACGATACGCGGTTGCAAGAGAGTGTTGTATGTACTCTTCTCCGTTTTTTCGCAACTGCCCCTTGTGCGCATCGGCGGCAAATTCATACGCAAGCTCTAAGAGACTCGTGTCCGCCTCGGACTTGTATTCTTTGATTGTAGAGATGATGTCAGAAATGTGCATATCAAGTAAATCCATGAGGACATATGCAGTAGTATTGCAGCGCTTCCAAAATACGACGTGTGTCTTTCTTTGATACGAGCTAATGGTATGAAAAAGTCTTTCCTTGTTTTAGATTTTTTTCTGCTATTTACCGGTTGTAAGTATAGCGAATTGACAATCTCACTGCAAGTATCCATACTATCTATTACTTAATTACTTTTTTTACATGAAAGACCTATGAAAAAGTACATCTGCCCTCCCTGCGGGTATGTCTATGATCCGACGGTAGGCGACCCTGATGGCGGCATTGCGCCCGGTACCGCATTCGAAGACATACCCGACGACTGGCTCTGTCCTGTCTGCGGCTTAACAAAATCCGCATTTGAACCATATAACGAATAAACGGAAGTCGTAAGCGTAAGAACGGATACTGTCTATGTCCGCAAAGTATGGCATGACAACTCCCCTGCAACCAAGCAAATCACATTTCCCATGGCTGCCGATCCTACGGGCGCGGTATAATATTTGTCGAGCTTCGCTCGTCCTCGCTGACGCTTCAGATACTCTTCCTCCCTCGGACTTACGCTCGGAGAATCTCGATGGAGGATTGAAGCATTTTTCAAAGTAATTGATTGGAATGCGGTGGAAAAAAAATTTTAGGAAATCTATTGTATCTCCTCATGCGTCAGTTCTTCAAATTCCCCCCTATCTTTATTTTTCTGCACATTATCCCACCTAAAATACCTTCCATTCATCGCAATATACACGCCGTTTGGAAGTGTTTGCACAAGGGCTATGGCAGTTCCAAGATTAAATAATCCGTCCGAACTTCCAAATGTAAAAGGTATCATTGCGCCAGTAAGCACGATTGTTTTATCTTTTATTTTTTTTCCAAGCACCCACGCGGTTTCCGGCATGGTGTCAGTCCCGTGCGTGATGACAATCATTTCCTCCTTTGCCCGAAGGCAATTCTCAAGAATATTCTCACGATCCGTATCTGTCATTATCAAACTATCAATAAGCATCAGCGTCCGTACTTCAACATCAATGCGACAACGCGCGAGCGCCAACATTTCAGGAACATGAGTGTCTTTAAAAAAAAGTTCTCCTGTAAGTTCATTATATTCTTTGTCAAATGTCCCTCCTGTCACAAAAATACGAAGCTTCATAAATATATGCTGTTAATGGTTATCAGACGTTAATAAATAGCTGTTCTTATTGTATTTGATTTTTGTAAAACTATCAAGGCATGTGCCCTGCGGCAGTCATGCCGGCAGTCTGTTGAGGTCGCGTCCAAGCGATGTACTTGCAGTCAGGATAGCGATTGCATGAATAGAATGTCTTGCCGCGCTTGCTTCTTTTTTGGATCACTTCCCCCGCTCCGCAGTCCGGACACGGTATTCCAAGTTTTCTATCAGTGAACGATCTGATATTTTTGCAATCCGGATATTTACTGCACCCTAAAAATTTTCCAAATCGGCCTCGCTTTTCCACCATTGGCGAACCGCACTTTTCGCATGGTTCGTATGTCTTCTTTTCTTCATTCTCCCCTTCCTGACCCTCACCGCCAGTATCAAGAGATTTAGAGTTTCTGCAGTCTGGAAACCCTGTGCATGCCAAAAACTTCCCGTATTTACTCATTTTAATCGCCATTGGTTTGCCGCATTTCTCGCACATTTCATCCGTAATTTGAACCTCTGGCATCTGCTTAGCGAGCTCCTGCTCTTTCTTTGCAAGATTTTCTTTAAAAGGAGCGTAAAAATCACGGAGCACCGGAGCGTATTCTTTTTCACCTTCAGCTATTTTGTCAAGCTCCTCTTCCATGTGCGCAGTAAATTTAAAATCCACAATGTCTGAAAAATGTGTGACAAGAAGATCGTTCACCATGATCCCTATGTCAGTTGGCTTCAAACGCCGATCTTCTCGAGTGGCGTAATTGCGCTCATGGAGCGTGCTTATGGTTGGCGCATAAGTAGATGGACGTCCGATGCCATATTCTTCCAAAGCTTTCACAAGCCCTGCTTCAGAATACCTGCTTGGAGGTTTTGTAAAATGCTGAAGCGGCGACAATTCATGAAGTGTGAGAGGATCTTTAGGTCGAACCAATGGCAAAAGGACTTCTTCGGATTCTATTCCATACACACGAGTGAAACCGTCAAATCGCTGTCGTTGTCCGGTTGCGCGAAATTGATGTTTTGACGATCCTTCTTTATTATGCGCATTGATATCTATTGTGGTTGCTTCAAAAAGCGCGTCGTTCATTTGACTCCCCAACGCTCTCCGCCAAATGAGATCATATAGCTTAAATTGCTGGTCGCTTAAAAAATCTTTTACGCTCTCCGGCGTACGTTCTGCTGAAGTGGGCCGTATCGCTTCGTGCGCTTCCTGCGCAAGTTTTGATTTTGTCGTGTATCGCCTCGGCCCGCGCGTATATTTCTCGCCATACGCAGTCTTGATAAATGTGTGAGCATTTGCAAGAAAACGTTCGGAAAGATTCACTGAATCTGTGCGCATATACGTAATATATCCTCCACTCTGCTTGTCATGCTCAATTCCCTCGTAGAGTTGCTGGGCAATCATCATTGTTTGCCTTGGGGAAAAGTGCAGACGGCGATTCGCATCTTGTTGGAGAGAAGATGTGATAAAAGGGGTTGGCGCGGATTTTTTGACTTCTTTGACAAGCACATCCCTAACTGCATAGCTCGCTTCAGTAATGGCAGATAAAATCACGTCCGCTTCTTGTTTGTCTTTCACTGCAAATTTATCCAATGTCTTTCCGTCAATACTATGAAGACGCGCAACGAAACGCTCGTCCGGAGTCGTATCCTTGGAAACACTGATTTCTATAGTCCAGTATTCTTGTGGGGTAAACGCTAAAATTTCTCTTTCGCGCTCCACGATAATACGAAGAGCGACCGATTGGACGCGGCCGGCGGAAAGACCTTTTGCGACTTTGCGCCAGAGAAGCGGCGAAAGGCCGTACCCCACAAGCCGATCAAGAATACGCCGCGCTTGTTGGGCATCAACAAGATTCTGATCAATGCCTCTAGGATGCTTCAAAGCTTTTTGCAGCGCCTCTTCGGTAATCTCATGAAACGCGATGCGTTCCGCATTTTCTTGCGGCACTCCCAAAAGTTTAAGAAGGTGCCAAGAAATAGCTTCCCCTTCCCGATCTTCATCAGTTGCGAAATACACATGGTCGGCTTTTGACGCAAGTTTTTTTAACGCTGTAACCCGTTTTTGATTTGCGCGCGGCACAACGTATTGCGGAGCAAAATTGTGTTCAATGTCAACTCCGAGTTTTGATTTTGGCAAATCGCGAACATGTCCAAACGAAGATTCAACGAGAAATCCTTTGCCTAAAAATTTGCTGATTGTCTTTGCTTTCGTCGGCGATTCAACAATAACAAGTTTCATCCCGTTAAAAGCAGATCGCTATAAGCGCATTCTGCTGAAGTAATGAATAAAAGATGCGTTTGATTTTTATGCATAGCATTATACATAATTCATACCCGTGAGTATTGCATCCTAGCGTAAGAACGAATGAGATTTTTCATTTCCAACATAACCAGTGTACTGATTACGACTTGCGTGTCAAGGTTCACCTGGCGAGCCAATTCATCAAGATGTGTCGGCTCGCACGAAAGCGTATTATAAATTTTCCTCTCATCGCCTGACAGCAAAGCGAGGTCAACCGATGATCGCCTGCCCTGTTCTTCATCATATCCTAGAAGCAAAAAAATATCCGCGCTTTCAGTGATCACGTGCGCGCCGTTTTTAAGAAGTCTGTTTGTGCCTGCAGAACTGGGGCTGCTGATAGGTCCTGGCACTGCGCAGACTTCTCGACCCAACTCCAATGCGCACGTCGCAGTAATCAACGCCCCGGATTTTTCTACTGCTTCCACGACGAGCACCCCTTTAGAGATCCCCGCAATAATGCGGTTTCTGAACGGAAACTGAAAAGGCATAGGCATGGTTCCTGGCGGATACTCTGACATCACGCATCCACGGTTTGCCACGATGCGCTCCGCAAGATTTTTGTGAATAGCCGGATATACGCTTGCATGATCCACGCCGCACGCCAGCACCGCAATAGTATATCCGTCATTGGCAAGCGCCGCCTCGTGGCTTGCGGCATCTATTCCATACGCAAGTCCGCTTACGATCCCAATACCTCGCCGAGCGAGATCAGGTATTAGCCGATGAGTGCATTGCAGTCCATACGAAGTTGCTTTGCGGGAGCCGACCACTCCAAAAAGTATGCGATCACGCGCAGGCAAAAAACCGCGGTAATAGAGAATAAACGGCGGATCATGAATCTCGGAAAGCAAACATGGATATTCTTCATCGTTTTTCGTTACTGCGCTGATATTTTCACGCTCAATACGAACAAGAACGGCTTCAATGTCAATCTTGCTCCGTTCACTAATAATCTGTTCGCTTATGCTTTTTGAAAGCCCTGCTCGCGCGTATTCATTGGACGAAGCATGCCATGCTTCATAGAGCGTAGGAAAATACGATGCAAGCCGTTTGAAACTTACAGGTCCTACTGAAGGAATATGCGAAAACGCAATTGTATATATTTTCTCTTGATTCATGTTTACATAGTACACTCTATAATACAAAAAATGAAGCCCAAGCGAACGCTCGGACTTGACTGAGTATTGGTTTTACGCGCTTCGCAAACGATCCATTGACAAAACAACCTTTTCGTGCTATACTAATGTTTGCAATTTGCTCTTAGCATTCTATTTGCCAGTGACGAAAGCCAGGACATTCCTCCTTGTACTGGCTGTTAGTCAGAAAGTTAAGGTGCGCCCGTTATCGGGAACGCCTTACGCTGGCAAATAGTATTTTAGGAGCAAATTTTTTTATTATACATACTCTGCGCTTTTGGGATGCCAGAAATAAGCCCTGTCTCGCACGCGTCAAGCACAGATTTGAAAATACTATCAAATGCTTTGCTCTCCTTTTTTGAAAATTTCTGAAGCACGAATTGGTCAGTGGGTTTTCTTTGCGCGTATTCCGGCTTAATTCCTATGCGAAACCGCACAAAATCTTTTGTTCCGATTTGATCAATGATATTTTGCACGCCATTATGTCCGGCAGATGAAGAATTGCGATCTATTTTTATCAAACCAAATAAAATATCAATATCATCGTGGAATACCCATAGATCATTATAAACTTCAAAAACATCGTCCACTCGTGAAAGATACTTCTTCACAGCTTCTCCGGAAACATTCATAAACGTTTGAGGCAATAACACTGCAATGTCCTCCGTGCGCACACCGTCAGCGCAAAAACGAAATTCAAAAGACGAATACGCGCGCGTCTTTGCCTTCCCCATATCTTCAAAGCGTGAATCATTGCGCCACGCGAACATGCAATACTCCAAGGCAATCATTCCCGCATTGTGTCGCGAGCGTTCATATTTTTCTCCAGGGTTTCCAAGACCGACAAGAAGTTTCATTTTTGTTTCTTTTTTCCAAAATATTCTTCTTCACTTTCTGACGTATAGATACGGATTGGAGTGCCATCAAATCCGAATTGCTCACGAAGACGATTCTCTAAATATCGCAAATACGCAGTAGGAATGCTAAACCGTTCTCGCACCACAAGTTCAAACGTTGGAGGGCTGGCTTTTCTTTGGATCAATTCATTGATATACGGCTTTTTTTGCCCCCTCAACCATTGCGGTTTTTGCCTCGTTCGCGCTTTGTATAAAAAATCGCGCAGCTGATCCTTTGGAATGATTTTATTTCTTTCTTCATGTAATTTCAAAACAATGTCAAGAATTGTATGTATTCGCTGTCCCGTAAGCGCGGAAAGGAACACTATAGGAGCCCAAGAAAGAAATGGAAAATAATTGCGAAAAAGATCTTCATATGCAAGCACTGTCTTTGATTGTTTTTCAGCAACGAGATCCCACTTGTTGACAATGATACAGACGCTTGATCCTGCCTGGACGCAAATATCAATCAATCGCTTTTCTTGCTTTGATGGAGTAACCGTACTTTCCAAGACAAAAAGCGCTGCGTCTGCCCTACGGATATTATCAATGCTTCTTTTAACTCCTTCTCGCTCAATGCTTGAAGAAACTTTTGTCTTTCTGCGGATGCCGACAGTATCAATCAAAAGGATTGGCATACCTTGATAGTGAATAAGGATGTCATGCGGCTCGCGAGTTGTGTGAGGAGTTTGTGAAACTATCACTCGCTCTTCTCCCAAGATGCGATTCAATAAAGATGATTTCCCTACATTGGTACGCCCAATAATTGCAACTTTTATTTTTTTCTTTACCTCATCGGACTCCGCCGCTTTATTTTCAGGAAGAAACGATAAAATAATATCAAGTAAATCTCCTGTGCCTGAACCACTGATAGCTGACACGGGGATAGGCGCTCCTAACCCGAGTGAAAGCCATTCTGGTTCGTGCGTGCCGATGCGATCACGCATTGTATCTGCCTTATTGCCTACGAGCAGAAGAGGACACTTTGTAAAACGGCGAATGGAGCGAATGTAATCACGATCGTTCGGATTGAGGCCGTCATGCAAGTCAACGATGTAAAGAATGAAAGTTGCTTTTCGGATTGCCGATTCGGCGTGAGAAAATATTGCCTTTTCAATTTCAGACTTTGGCTTCAAAATAAATCCTCCTGTATCAGAAAGTAAAATTTGCCTTCCTCTCCACGAACATACCCCATAGTTCACATCACGCGTTGTTCCGGCAACAGGACTAACCAATGCTTTTTTTTCTCCAAGAAGTCTATTAAAAAGAGTGGACTTGCCAACATTAACACGCCCAACGAGCGCGACCGTGGGAAGACCTTGCTGTGTTTCATATTTCTTTTTATTTTTTTTCACGATATTATTTTCCCGTATTATATTGCCTATTGTAATACTCCAGATACTCCCCTGACTTGAGAGGCTTCCACCAATCTTCGTGCGTTTTATACCATTCAACTGTTTTTTCAAGCGCCATGTCCAGCGAATACTCATTTTTCCATCCCAGCGCGCGCAATTTTGATGAATCAACAGAATATCTGCGATCATGCCCCGGACGATCTTTCACCGGCTCAACCATATCTTCTCCTTTACCGAGGAGGGCGAGAATTTTTTTCGTGATGTCAATATTTTGAAATTCTTGTCCTGTTCCGATATTATAGACTTCTCCGAGAGCTCCATTCTCCAAAAGGATATCAATTGCCTTGCAATGATCCTCGGTATAAATCCACTCACGAATGTTTTTCCCATCCCCGTAGAGTGGAACTTTTTTTCCTTCAAGAAGATTTGTAATAAAAAGCGGGATTACTTTTTCAGGATATTGGTAGGGCCCTACGAAATTGCATGAATGAGTGACGATAACTGGAAGATTGTACGTTTTTATGTACGCGCGGCACAAAAGATCACCGCTTGCTTTTGCTGCGGAATAGGGGCTGTTGGGCTCAAAACATGAGTTTTCAGTAAATGAGCCTTTTTCAATGCTTCCGAATACTTCGTCCGTTGAAATTTGTATAAATCGTGATGTGCTATTTTTCCGTACTGCTTCCAGTAATGTGTAGGTGCCAAGCGCTGCTGTTACCAAAAACGCTTTGGGGTCCATAATCGAACGGTCTACATGGGACTCTGCGGCATAATTGATCACTGCATCGGGTTGAAATTCCATAAACACCTTCTCTATCAAATCTTCATCGGCAATATCACCCTTCATAAAAGCATATCGCGAATCCTTTTCAATATCTTTCAAGTTTTCCGGATTTGCCGCATACGTCATCTTATCAAGATTAAGAATAATGCAATCCTGATATTTGTTGAGCAGATAACGGATCATGTTTGATCCCATAAATCCGAGTCCGCCAGTGATGAGAAGTTTCATAACGAATTGGAGAGGCGTAACTCAAAAAGTATTATTTCTAAATGATCATTTATTTCTTTTCTTGATATATCTTTTTGATCGCCTTTGAAGTAAAGCGTAATTGGAACAATGTATTTCTCGTGCTCTGACAAAAGGACAATGAGACGGAATGAAGAACTCGATCCTCTGCTAATAGCTCTGACTTTCAATCGAGCTTTATAAAGATGCGTACCTAAGGACGCATGGCTCCTTTTATCAAAGTGTTCTAAAAAATCTCGGACATCATCTATAAGCGAAGCGTATTTCTTCGCATACCGTTTCAACTGACGCGCAAAATGAGGAACGATAATGCTCCGAGACATAGGGTGCAGTAATCAGATAGCACGCAATTGTTCTTTGAGCGAAGGCACTCGCTTCCTTTGATACTTACGTCGCAGTTCGTTTTGGATTTCATCCACTAAATATTCCGCTCGTTGTGTCTCACTGATAAAAGGTTTATCGATTGCATCTATGAAATATAATGCAGCAAAACGAAAAAATTCCGCTTTGCTGGCAAACCCTTTTTCCTTAATCTTTGTACCGATTCGTTTATCGAGTGAGCTTGGAATCGCAAAATTTACTATTGCCATATATATAAGATAGTAGGTTATCCTATATAGGACGATACCATGGCGAGGGGCGGTATGTCAAGATTTAGTCTTTATAAGTTTTCTCGAATTTTTGATGAAACAATTTCTGCTTCGCCATCTCCATATTCTCCCTGCGGCCAAAGCTTAAGGCCGTCGCCGGTAAAACGAGGAATAATATGCCAGTGCATATGAAAAATAACTTGCCCTGCCGCTGCGCCATTATTTGTCATGACATTGCATCCGTTTGCATGCATTCCTTCTGTTATCGCCTTTGCGACTTTTTGTGCGACGTCTGAAATCCGCGTTAGCGTTTCTGTATCAGTATCCAAGAAATCAGCAAAATGTTTTTTTGAAATCACAAGCGCATGCCCTTGGTGCACAGGACGAATGTCTAGAAACGCAAGAGTGTGCTCATCCTCATACAGCTTGTATGATGACAATTCTCCAAACACAATTTTACAAAATATACAGTCGGTCATAGAGTCAATCATAATTGCGCTAGGTGAAGGATATGGGAAACCACTCTTGAACAAGCGACAAATCGCGTGATGCACGCGCTACCGCACCATGCCGTAATGACTTGCGCAAATTCACACGGCCAGATTTATTAGTCTTATATATTCTCGAGCGTATCCGTTTCATTGTTTTTTGCAAGAGCATAACTAATAAAAAGAATAATCAATGAAACGCCAAACGCAAACGCATAGGCCCACATACCGAGTTCATCTGCTTGTTTATAAGAAATAAATCCTGCCGCTGCGCTGATGAGTAAAGATCCAATCCAGTAGCCAGCTCCGGGGCGAGTTTTTTCAGTCTGCTTTGGAAATAGGACTGACAGTATACCTGAAATCAAACAAATCACAAGCACATAATTGAGATTGACCCATTGCACCACTGCGCCCTTCCACTGCATCTCAATCAAAAATGAAAGAAGAAATACTGTAAGAGATGTTAAAAAAACGTCGTAGATTATATGCGAAAAAATATTTTTCATTGATTTGTAAAGACAAATTCGCTTTATGATTATGTGATTAAGGTCGGCGCAAACTAGCGAAGCGTAATATCTGCGCGCCATGCAATCACAGTTTCCTTTTGCCTACTGTCATATTGAAGGCCTGGGATGGAGATAAGAAATGTATATTTGTTCTGAACCAATGGAATCCCAGAAAGATCAAATTCCGCCTCTATAATCTCCCATTCTCCTTCGCGTGATTTTTGCGGCGACGAAGCAACTACATTTTTCCAGTCTGTTCCCGGGATACGTAATCCCAAAGACACCTCACGCCCTGATCTATTTTTATACCACATCCTGACAAGCGCTTTTTCGTACGCAACCCTTGTTCGCACGTCAAAATAAACCGGATCTTCTATAATTGTTCGTCCCTCTTTTTGCGGTTCTTGCGAAGGGTCAATAGTGCGCACACGCGGATACAATTCACTTACCGCGCCATTCAGTTCTCTGAAATTATAGGTGATAATCTTGGTCCCTGCAAGTGGTATATTTTGATTAAAAACCCAAAGAAAAAAACCTATTACGAGAGCTGTTAAAAATATGCGCCACGCAAGCAACATAGAAGGATCTAATGCCTCTTGACAGCAAATAACCGTTCGCCATCTGCGATTTCGGTGACATACTCAAGGTGAAATGCGAGAGCGGCAAAATATCTCTTGCTTATGTACTCGGCATCCGCTTCGCTCCAAAATCCGTAATAATAGACCGGCGCTCCCGCATCAAGGACCGGTGAAATCAGTGAAGCTTCGCTAAAATCCTTTATTGACTCCATTACTCTTCTCTCTGGAAAAAAAATCTTATCGGACCGTTGCGATACGATAACGGCATTCGGCTCGGTGGCAGCAAGGACTCTATACAATTTTTCTCGCGAAGCGCGAATACTCTCCC
>CAZKXN010000020.1:0-538 GCA_964556905.1 uncultured Gammaproteobacteria bacterium | reverse complement strand
AAAAAAGAACCAGCAAAGCCGCGATTCCTACAACTGCCAATCTCTGTGTTCCGCTCCACCACGCGCGATCAAAAAGAAAGACAAGCGCCATTGCGATACCGGGCAGAGAAAGGGCGAACAGAGGAAGCCAATACCGTATGTATGAATTTCCTATGGTTGGGATATTGGTGATATTATCCTGAACAACCCAGCTTCCGTAATACGCAGTGAGCCAAAAAGAGACCAGACTTCCAATAAGGGCGTATGCCAAAATATGAATCCGACGGAGATATATCATTTCATACAACCCTCTTCGAAGAAGGATAAGAAGCCCTATTGCAAGAGGAAGCGCAAACCACCAAAAAAGTGAACCGAAATACTGATAAAAATTCTGGGGGAACACGCTCGGTTCATATCCAAATGGAAGGATATATTTTGCTATCGGCTGGTACGCGGCATTGATATAAAAAAGCGCGGAGTCAAACGCTTTGGAAGGATTAACGCCGAAATCCTGAAATGCAATTACTAATGATTGAGCAGATGGCAGAAAATCGAAAAA
>CAZKXN010000019.1:15058-15309 GCA_964556905.1 uncultured Gammaproteobacteria bacterium | reverse complement strand
ATTTAAAATTTTTGTGCCGCTTTCTGCGCCGGGCGTAGACTCTCGCGTGCTTGACCCTCGCGCAACATGGCAAAATCAAGAAGACTACGACGCGCGCGCAAAAACATTGGCACAAGATTTTCAAAATCATTTCCAAAAATTATTTGCTCACTCTATTGCGGATGAGCGGATTCGCACTGCAGTCCCCGCCTCTTTTTGACGATCATTTATGCAGGTGGCAGAAACGAAGAAACGGCGGGAAACGGTGTCAG
>CAZKXN010000019.1:0-15048 GCA_964556905.1 uncultured Gammaproteobacteria bacterium | reverse complement strand
TATAGTTTTTATTGCAGGAAGAAAAGGTTCCTGGTACCTTTTCTCTTGCCTTTTTATACCCTTTTTAGGAAATTAGGAATAGAGGATAAGAAGGCGTCTGCCTTTGAGAGTTGCGGATCATCCGCAAGCGCACGGTCAAGGTAGGTGTCAAAGAACGATTTCTGACGTGCCGGAGCATACGTGACGAGCATAGATTATTGTACAATAGATGAATTCTCGAAGTGGTATTATGTTAACCACAGATAAATGCTAAAATATAATGGAAAAGTGATTAAACTTTTGTCTTAACTTTAGCACTTGTCTATGAAACCTAAGACCTGTTATGCGAAGCTGCCGACCCGTGTTTCACATGCTTTCGAAAGGACGACGAGGCACTCCGCCAAAAATATCCTATTACAAGATATTCAACTACATCCTCTACGTACTTCATACGGGTATCCAATGGGGTGAGCTCTGTACGTCGAGAAAAGAAATTCATTGGTCTGTTGTGTATCGCCATCACAACAGGTGGAGCAAGAATGGGTCGTATGAGAATCTTCTGCGACCCATCAATCACGTGGCTGAATCGTCATGGAAAACTCGATCTTTCCATTCTCCATGGTGACAGATCAAACACCGTTGCAAAAAAAGGGGGCGAAGGAATTGGATATTCTGGACACAAGCGCCAGAAAGGAGAAAAAATTCTGACAATTGTTGATAACCATGGGTATTGTGTAGCCCCTGTCGTTGTACGGTCGGTGAATGTCCACGACTTAGTTCTCTTTCCTAACTCCTTTGATGGATTGCTTGACACGGCACATCTGTTGGGAATGGATGTTCTTGGATCGCATATCACACTCGACTCGGGATTTGATTCAGATACGAATCGAGAACTCATCAAATCGTATGAACTGATTCCTGTTATCAAGCCAAATCATCGAGGAACCAAGGACAAAGAAAAACGAGAAGAGCGAGATGAGGCGTTTCAAGAAGTTGAAAAAATTTACAAAGAGGGACTGTCACCGAATGCAATTTTTGCAGATTTCGTGTTTTTTTTGTTTTATTTAAAGCAAAAAAAATATAGAAATTCGTTCAAATGGCTATTCGGAGACAGTCCCAAAGAACGTCACAACGTCGAGCGATCATATGCATGGGAAGATACCTATCGGAAGCTCGTCATCAGGTACGAAAAACTACAATGCGCCTTTTTGGGGTTTCGATACCTTGCGTATTCAATGATGAACTTTCGAGATGTTTTTCAAGGAAATTAAGGGAAACCTGCTATGAGTTCAATAATGCTTCAATGATAACAAATTGACAATCTCTATGCAGGTATCATACTGTCCATACTAAATCATACAAAAATATGAAAAAATACATTTGCCCTCCATGCGGATATGTTTATGATTCTGTAGTGGGTGACCCAGACGGAGGTATTGCTCCCGGCACACATTTCGAAGACATTCTAGATGATTGGATTTGTCCTGTATGCGGCCTTGCAAAATCCGCTTTTGAACCCTACGAGGAATAAATAATAATTTGATTATCATGAACATTATGATTGGCCAGCCAGTGCCTGATCTGGCATTTGAAGTTTTTCAAGATGAAGGTATTCGCCCGGTAAAAATTTCTGACTTAAAGGGTAAATGGCTCGTACTCTTTTTTTATCCCGCAGACTTCACATTTATCTGCCCAACGGAATTGGAGGAACTTGCGAATCGATACTCAGAATTTCAGGAAGTCAATACTGAGATAATAAGTGTAAGTACAGATACAGTATTCGTACATAAAGCATGGCATGATAACTCTCCGGCTATTAAAAAAATTAAATTTCCGATGGCGGCAGACCCAACTGGTAAGCTGTCAAAAACATTCGGCACATATTTGGAGCACGATGGCGTGTCACTTAGAGGTACGTTTATTATTGCTCCAGACGGAGTACTCAAAGCATTTGAAGTGCATGACAATAGTATCGGCAGAAGCGCGAGTGAACTCCTGCGAAAGGTGAAGGCGGCTCAGTATGTGCAAAAAAATCCCGGCCAAGTATGTCCGGCTTCATGGGAACCGGGCAAAGCAACCCTCACACCAGGTCTTGATCTTGTTGGGAAGATTTAAAAATGCTATTCTTGAACGTATCACTACATACGTAACACGACTACATATGAAAACCTCAACATCTCACAAGAAAGTTACAACAAGCGAGATTATGGATTTCCTTGTCGAGCACATGGTAACGAAAGCTGAACTTGAACATAAGTTCGGAACATTCCGATCCGATATTATCGACTATATAGATAGATGGCTAACAAAACAAAGTATCGAGCTTAGTAAGATCATTGACAAAACTGACATGAAAGCTGATCGAATAGTTGACGCGTTGCTCGATAATAAATTGATAACCACCACACAAGCAAAAAAGATTCATGCTTTGTCCCTCACATAATTTATGTTCGAACCAAAAAATTATGATCACCTGATAGGGACTCCGGGATTTTCTGATCAGCTTCTCAAAAATCACTTCACCCTCTATCAAGGGTATGTAAAGAATACGAATATACTACTCGAATTCCTTTCGAGTAAAGAAGCTGGGAGCCTAGAATATTCCGAACTTAAAAGACGATTTGGATGGGAGTGGAATGGTGTGCGTTTGCACGAGCTGTATTTCGACAACATGACAAAAGAGTCGAACACGCTCAACCAAGGAGATCTACAGCAAAAATTAGAAAAAATATATGGAAGCTATGAAAACTGGAAAAAAAATTTCATCGGCATCGGAGCGATGCGTGGGATCGGCTGGGCAATGCTTGTGTATGATCATCACAGTGATGATATGTACAACATCTGGATCAACGAACATGATGTCGGCCACCTAGCAGGCACTACTCCTCTACTCGTTATGGACATCTTTGAACACGCTTTTATGCTTGACTACGGACTTAAACGCGCAGAATATATTGAAGCATTTTTCAAAGTAATTGATTGGAATGTGGTAGAAAAAAGATTAATAATATGAGGGGTCGGGGAGTTTTCACACCCCAAACCCTTATGAATTAAAGTAAAATCTGGTATCATAGGAGTAAAGGTCGAGCTTTTTGCTCATTACCCATTCTTCTATGAAATCAAAAAAACCAAAATCTAAAAAGAAACAACCGTCAAAACTGAATCCTGAATGGGTCAGAAAGACCCGCGACTCATTCAAAAAGTTCCTTGATCTTACGAAGTTTCCCCATCCCGAACGCGACGGCACACGAGGTAGCACGTTCGAGTATCCTGAATGGCTTATCATGTTTATCGCTGTGCTTTCAGTCAAAGCAAAGGCAAAGAATTGCCTCGCCACCCATCGCATGGCTCTGCAATACTAGTGTCAGGTAGGCATTGCCGCACCACTTCTCTGCATTTTAGCAAAAACGAGCCGATGTCAGTACAGCAGTAATTTTGCCATACTGGTGTCAGGAATAGTTTTATTAGCTCACGCTTAACTTAAACTGAATTAGCGTTTTCACCAAAACAAAAATAGAACCGTTTGAGAGTTCAATTCCTATTGAGGTAATAGTGGAGGACATTGGAACTGCGGTTAATAATTTAGTGGTTCGTATTCCAAACGAGTTCAAAAATAGATCGCAATCCTTGGGCAATACCGCGGCTTCTAATAATCACGCCATGCTCGTTGCCCTTTGTTAGAGATATAATTGAAACAGTGTCGCCGTAGATGTCAATTTCATTGGTAAAAATATATCCTTGCCGATTCACGAAATGAATTTGGCGCAACTCACGTATATTTCGTTCTGGCGTGAATAGCGACTCTGCCTTTTCTGTGCGCGGCAGAATGCCGCGAGAAGGGATTTTTGATTGAGCCCGCTGTTTCCAATACTTTTCAAGAAAGGGATGCTCGTACCCATGTTCAAGAAAGTCCGCCGAGGCGAACGAAAGGATTTCGCTGGGTTTTTGGGTAAGAGTATCAAGAAGAATATTTTTAATCCCGCTTCGTCCTTCGTAATACAAAACAACCGGTTTTTCCGACCTTCCGGCATATTGCGCACGCAGTTGTGTTGCGAGTTTTTCAATATCTAAAATCGCATGCTCAAGCGATGCCTTTTTGTCAGTGAGCGCTTGTTGGATAATTCCGATATCTTCCACTTCAAAATATTTCACGCCGCTTCCCCTTTTTACCCGCGTTTTTACTAAGCCCCTTTTTACAAGGCGTTTAAGCGTTTCGTACGCCGTGATTCTGTTTAGGTTTGCCTGTTTTGCTATTCCAGACGCAGGCGCATAGCCCAATTCAAACGCCGCCAAGAAGACTTTGGTGTCATTTGATTTGAGGTCAAGCTGGGCAAGAATTGGCTTGAGTTGAGATATCATAGAATATATGTAGTAATAATATTACTACATTTTTTAGTTTTCGTCAAGTGTTATTTATATTATAATCACAACAAAAATTAGCAATACACCCAAAACTCTTGTATTTTTTGTAATATTATTCAAACAATAAATTACCATTTCGGTAATATGCTCCACACAGAGGTGTTGGATGTCGAGCGGCATCCAGTCAGGCAGATGTCTGATAATGCGCCCAGGTTATTTGAAGGAGAAGAAATGCGCATTACGATGACGGTGATCCAGAAGACAGACGCGCTCATCGGGCTAGAGACCGTTAGATATTTTGTCTGTTGCAATGAGCTCGAGAATTTCATCGCGGCCGAGGTGCCGCATTCTCGAGAATGGGGACTAGATTAGGCGGAGGCATTTCGAGATAAGTTTATGTCCATCGTTAATAAACGATCAATGAGGGATGTTTTTGACTGTCTGGTTCATCATGAGGACGATGGCGCGGAAAGTTCGCACGTAGAAATCGTCTATCAAGGACCGCGATAGCTCAACGGCGTTGTTTGCAGGTTTTTTTCACCCAAAATAGAGAAAACCTGTGCTGGAGGAGATTTCGACAGAATGTCAAGTGGCCCCACTTACCGCCGGGGATGCGCGTGGAAGTTCTGTCGGCAAAAGGGGGGATGCGAATGTTTCGGAGAGGAGACCTCTTCGCATTCCCCCGCAATTTTTAAAAATGAATATGACCACACTAACAAAGACACAGTTTAAAAAAATTACGAATGGATATGGCACTCCAGCGTTTGTGTATGACGAAAATACACTTCGCGAAAATATCGAACGAATTATTGTCGCCGCCGCAGCGCATGGTCTTGCGCACAGAGTTACGCCCTATATTGCCTATTTTGCAAATTCTAATCCCCATCTTTTTCGCATTGTTGAGGATTGCGGCGCACACACACTCCTCCAAACGCCGGAAGAATTTTATCAGCTAAAAAAATTTCATCTTGAAAAAAATGTTTTGGTTTCGCCATCTTTTCTTTCCGATAAGGATATCGACTTTTGGACACGGCGGAGGATTGAAATAAATCTCGCAAGTATGGAAGAGGTGGAACAGTGCATGGCACAGTATCCAAAAAAACCAGTGAGCATTCGCATTGATTGTACAAAAGAGGAAAAGCAGCGGATGGCAATAAAACGCTCGCAGCTTTCCCTCCTCAAAAAACGCCTTGCCGAAACGGGCACGTCATTGCGCTCCTTCCAAGTGTATTCAGGGACCGGTAGTACGCTTGAAACATTGAAAAAAAATGCCGATCTCGTGTTTGACATCTACACGCGATATTTTCCTCAAGCGAAAGTGCTCAATTTTGGCGGTGGATTTGGATTTGATTACAATGCTGTCACGTCGGAGGAAAAACATTTTAATTGGGACGAATACTTTATGCATATTGCCAAACGAATTCGCGAAAGGAATATTCCTGATGATGTTGCGTTTATCATTGAACCGGGCCGTGATGTATTTGCGGACGTAGGGTCGTTTCTTATCTCCGTAAATCGTACCATACAGGCCGTTTCCATAAAGCAAATAGCGACAGATGGATCCTATGTATTTATGCCATCAGCGACTATCCGCTCACGCCAGCATCGTACGAGATTTTTCAGTTCTCGTTTTAGAGAATTAGTCAGGAGAGACGATCGTGGATATATCAGCGGATGCACAACGCTTTCGAGCGACTATGTGTTTCCCGGCCCCATCTCGATTCCGCGAAACTTGGAAAAGGGCGATTACATTTTCATTGAGGATATCGGCGCGTATGGCGCAACACAGCATATGGAGTTTCTTAATAAGCGGCCATGTCCGGAATTTTTAATTCGCTCGGATGGAATTATCACTTTGCTCACCCACAGGGGTTCCGCCATTGATAAAATTCGATATACACTTATAAAGCCACGCATCATATGACCTTTTCCCATTTTTCAAAAAACGGACATATTCTTCCTATTGACCAGGCAGTTGTACCATTACATTCAATAGAATACACCTATGGATTCGGTGTATACGAAACGATCAGGGTTGTGAATGGTACGCCCTACTTTTTGAAAGATCATTGCCAGCGGCTTATAGTATCTGCAAAGATCATTGAACTTGAGCATGTGTTCTCGCAAACATTCATCGAAGGGGCGATTATTGATCTTGTCAAAATGCTCGGTGAGTCCGTCGCCTGCAATCTGAAAGTGCTCTTGGTGGGAGCGCCAACAAAAGAAGATGCGCAGCTTTTTATTCTGCCGCTCGCCCCTCTTTTTCCGGATAAAAAGCTGTACCGTGACGGCGTGCAGATGATTATCGCGCCCTATGAGCGACTGTATCCGCAGGCAAAGACGCTCAATATGCTCCCAAGCTATTTATTCTATCGCAACGCAAAACGCAACGGATGTTATGACGCGCTCCTTATGAATCGCAACGGTCGCATTACCGAAGGAACACGCACAAACTTCTTTGCCATCAAAGGGAAAAAACTTTTTACCGCGCCCGACGAGATGGTTCTGTCCGGAGTCACAAGAAAAACAGTTCTGCGAGTTGCGCGGCAAAGCGGATTTTCAATTGAAGAGCGATCGTTGGGTATGTCTGAAATAAAAACATGCGAAGGCGCGTTCGTGACGGGTACAAGCATTGGCATTATGCCCATCAAAACTATTGACGATTTTTCGTTTGCCGAAATCCAGCCCACCCTTCGCGAGCTTATGGCGCAGTATGACGCATTTAAGAAAACATGTAATGGCATTATGCCAAAAGAACACTATTAGTATGACTAAATGCACGACGCTGTACGACTCAAGCGAGCAGTATTTTGCCGGGCCGAACGGCATGAATAACGAAGTGGCAATGTGGTACGTTGCCGGCGGCGTGCTGACCCAAGAGCTGATACGCAAGCACTACCCACCCTTTGGTGGGTTGCGGCACATGCGCGGTTTCGATGCGAGGAAGCACATTGAACGAGCAATAGATTTGCTTGATGTATGTAGTGGGCCAATGGAATTGCCAAATCATCTCAGCGTGATGTTTCCGAAGCTGAAGGCATCATGCGTTGATATCAATGATCAATTTATGTCAGAAGGAAAAAAAAGATTTCCGCGATGGAAGATGATAAAGGCCGACGTCGTATCAATGCGTTTGAAAAAACAGTTTCCTGTCATCACCGCAAGCTCAGCATACCACCACATTCCCGACAAACAAAAAACCTCTTTTTTAAAAAATCTTAGCCGTCATCTTACCAGCGATGGTTTCATTCTTGTCTGCGACAATTTCATTCCGCAGTACGGACGCGATTCGAGGAAGAAAGCCGTGGATATGTATTATCGTGAATTGAAAAAATACTTCAAAAAAGGAAATGCGACATCCGAAGCGCAAGAGATTATTACTGGTGTCCATAACCAAGATCGCGATCAGGACGGCGAGTACAAGGTTTCATTTGAGATATTTAAGAAACAGTGCGCGCGAGCGGGCCTTTTGATTACAACAGATATTCCCGTGTGGCAGCCCGAGCAACTAAAGAAAGATAATGCCGGTTCGCATGTGATTGTGTTAAGAAAAGAGAAAAAATAAAAACACCAGACTGTCCGAGAACTCAATTTTTCAAAAATAAAAGTGTTGAAAAATAAGGCTTTTTTTAGAAAAAAATCGTCAAAATAGCAGTTTTCGGACAGTCTGATATTTTCATGGGGTGGCATAGTAGACGACGTTGGAACTGCGGTACTTCGCCTTAAGAGTATAATTCGCTGTGGCTGCCTACGGCGACAAACTCTATATGATTGTGAGCTATTTTTTCATACACGGCACGAAGGTCGCCTGTTATATTGATACTTCTGCAGCCGATCCACTCCCCAGTCAATGCATGATTATTCAATAGCGGATGATGGAGATTTTCTATGAATAGACAGAGACGCTCTTCAAATTTATCTTGGAGACGTGTCGGTAATTTCTTAAACATTTTTTAAACGTACGACTATAGCTGATCAGCATAAGAGCCGCACGTTTATGAGCGTAATGATTTCATTACATCTGAAACACGAGAAAATGGCCCAATTGATTTTTTACGAGCGCGGTCGGTGCGCGCAGACTTGATTGCACGCTTTAAAAGTGGTGTCGGTTCAAGAATTGAATATGATACAGTCTTATAACGAGCGAGGTTTTTGAGAGAAGCGTTGACGATTGCTGAAAGAGAAAAGCCGAGCTCATCAGCAACTTTTTGGGCTTCCTGCTTTACCTTTGGGTCAATTTTTATACTCAATGCCGATGTTTTCATAATATCCTAAAGTATATACAAAGCAATACTTGTTGTCAAGACAGTGGAGTCTCGTTAAGAAATCTTAATCGCTTGACACGGACAATTCTCGAAAGTTTTCTGTGAGTATATCTGCAATGAGGATCTCATCGGAGTCACTATAACTCTAGAAAAAGCCGATCCAGACAGGATGTTTAAATTGTTCTCTCTTGCCTGGCGTGACACAGCTTTTGCGTCTCGCGCGGACTGTCTGGAAAGTCGTGACATTCGTTACGTCGGTGGGTGGTATTATGTGGTCACGCGGAAGAATTCGCCCGCCGATGTGATTACGGAATTTTTGGAGTTAGCATTCGATTTGCCCAAAGTATGTGATCCGTTCGCCTTGGGTTGGGAGCCGCCATACTGGAGCGATCCTTCGTTCATCGAAATACTCAATCAGCCCCTTGCGCGCATACATAACAACAAAGGCCATAAAGCGCTTTGGTGGCATTTTAGGGTTAGGTACGCGTGGGGAGTATCTCCGCTATCGTTGCGGACTTAGAATAAAGGACGGTAAAGAGCTGAAGGGTCAACTTGCATTGCAATTACACCAAGTTGGTCTTGTCGGTTCAGCTCTGTGGCCGATACTGCCCTCATTCCGTCGGAATGGACACCGCCGTCGGAGGACCAGATCGAGTTCACACAAAGTGTCGCCGAGTTCATGAAAAAAAAGCGAGGATGCAGCAGAGGCGTACCAAGAACTCTCATGCTTAAATACAACTTTTTGAATCTTACGCAAAGGATTCCCGTAAGAATCTCTTTGATTGCTATCGGAGCGTTAACGGTTCTCTTTTTTTGTTTGATAAACAAAAACACCTCCCGCGAGGGAGATGTTTTTGTGGGGTGGCATAGTAGATGAAGTTGGAACTGCAGTGATGGCGAGTGAAGTTAAAAGTGTTGTATTTGCAATGAAATAAACGATATGTACTCCCACAAAAGGAGACACGGCGTTGGATTATAATAATAGGGGGAAAGAGTATCCAGAATCTTGTCGCCAGTGTAGAATAGGGAAATGGAGTATAAAAAACTATCGCATGCGGTGTATCACTGCCTCTATCACATCGTTCTTCCGACCAAATACCGCCGAGCCATTTTTAACGATGGGGTGTTTGCCTTCATGAAGGCAAAACTTCTAGAAATCACCAAATATTACCCTCCCATCGAGATCAAGGAAATCAGTCATGACAAGGATCTGTTTGTACTTGTGTTTCCATACACGTGTTGACGAATCGTATCATTTATGATACGATTTTACTATATGAATGATACGATTTTAAATCAACGGCAGCTTGCAATCTTAGAGCTTCTTCGTAACGAAGACTCTCTATCACGTGTCGAAATTATTAAGCATCTTTCTCTCGCTCAATCTGTTGCGTCAATAACAGTGATACGCGATTTGCGCGATCTTGTTGACCGTGGGATGGTAGAAAGCATAGGGATGGCACGTGCAACGCTCTACCGACTTTCTCAACAGAACCCAACCTTGCGGTATATTGACATGCGCACATACTTCGCAAAAAGTCTTGATGCTCGGGATGTGAAAGTAACGTTTGATAGGAGCATATTTTCCCATCTTAAAGAATTGCATACCGATGACGAGCGTCGACTCTGGGATGAAAGCGCGATACTTTTTCAAAAACAAAAGAGTACCCTTAGCTCTACGACCTATAAGCGAGAGATTGAACGGTTTCTTATTGATTTTGCATGGAAATCCTCGCAGATTGAGGGGAATACCTATGATCTTATTGAGACCGAGACACTTCTGAAAGAAAAAATTCGCGCACGTGGCCATTCCGAGGAGGAGGCAACAATGCTGTTAAACCACAAGAGTGCATTTGAGTTTATATCTAAACACGAGCTTCGTTTTCGAAAAAATCTAACAAGCAGTTTGGTCCTTCGATTACATCAAAAATTGACAGAAGGTCTTGGGGTCTCAAGCGGCATCCGTCGTGAGCAAGTTCGCATTACCGGTACGCGGTACATTCCTCCCTCTGGCCGAGCAAAACTCGCGCCTTTGTTTGATGATGTAATTCGAACTATCAATAGAGCCACATACCCACCGGATAAAGCATTGATCGCCGCATCGCTCATTGCCTATCTTCAACCCTTTATTGATGGAAACAAACGTATAAGTCGTATGTTGGCAAACGCTCTTCTGATAGCTTATGGATATTATCCGTTATCGTATCGTAATATCGATATCACTGAATATAGAAAAGCAATCATCCTTATCTATGAGCAGAATAGTCTTTATCATATCAAGCGTTTATGCATGGAGCAGTTGCGTTTTTCAATAGATAATTATTTTCGTTAATAGAGAACATGAGACTGTACCGTCTCAACATAGCCGCGTATGAAACATATTAGTATTCCAGAACGGCGTGAGAAAACAAAAACTCAGTCAATGCCTGATGTATTCAATACGATCCGGTGGTCACGACGGCATTTCTCCTCGCATCGCGAGCTTGCAGCGTCTTTGCGCTCGCGCAATCCGTATACAATCACAGTTCTTATTGAGAATCTTGATCCAATGCTCTGGAACAACAAGGCATTTGTGAAAAAGACGCGCGTGCCGACCGCCTCTCTTTATATTCAACGGCTCTATCAGTATTTTGATGATGAGTTTGGTGCGCGCGAAGGACACGAGCGTTACGTCCAGTGGCTTGATGCGTATCGCAAGCAGTGGAAAAGAGAAGGGATGACCAGAGAGATTGATGAGTATATCGTCGAACGTGAGCTTTGGCCGCGTTATCGTTCGCGATTTCCGCGTGACGCAACGGCTCTGGCAAAACTCAAAGCTCCGCATTTTCGCATTGAGCGAGAACGCTATTATCGTGTTCCCGCGCCGTTTGATCACGTTGACTGGCGTAATCCCTACGATACCATTTTTGTATGGGGAGCGAGTAGACGTCGCGTTGCCTGTCGTGGAGGAAGCGGAAGTTCCGGGCAACGAGAGACGAACAGCAAGTTTATTTACGGCATGGCGCTGATAAACAAAAAACAAGCAGTACCCTCTTATCTATTTGTGTATACGAAAAGAAATGAACTTGTGTACATCACATCATTTCCTTCCCTGACAGTACCTCTTCGTGATATTGGCTCAAATTATCATCTTGGCCAGAAAGAAGAAGACGCCGCTTTACGAGGCGTTCATTTTCTTGAGTGGAACCCATCCGAGGAGGAATTTTCTACCGTGACAGTATTTAAATCACGTAAAGCAGTGAACGAATGGTATATGAGAGAACGTCCTGTATACCGTCTTGGCACAAAAATACGGTATGAAGAGCCAAATATCTCAAAGAGAACGGGAAAGAGGTGATGATATTGGGGAGGGGTGAGAGAACAGCAAAAGAAATAAAACAATTTGCTGGCTCTAACTTTCGAGATTTTGATTATCTTCGTGAAAGAATAAAAATGGAGGTAAAATAACAAAGGACACCCTATAGGATGCCTTTCACGTTTAGTACTGTCAGTATAGCAGACAACTTACTATAGTCAATCATATCAAAAAGGGTAACAAAAACACCTCCCGCGAGAGAGATGTTTTTATGTGGTGGCATAGTAGAGGATGTTGGAACCAGGATAGTGTTGCAGGAGGTGAAGATCCCTGCGTTTATTTGATTGCCGTCTCCTTTCTGCATGTGTTCGTTCGTTAACAGTGTTGACGTCGCGGCTATTGACACTGCTTATACGAATACGGTATAGTAACAGCATACACGCCCCAGCCAGCCGCAAGGTCCGCTGGGGTTTTTAGTTGTTTATGGTACAATGAATGGATTATGAAACGCATACTCCTTATTGACGGAGAAAATTTCAAAGGAAAAATCAGATCTATTTTTAAGGAGCTCGGTCATGAGAAGCTGATTTGGCATAACTACGATTTTAGGGGACTGTTGGACAAGGTTCTTGATGACAGCGAAATTCAAGATCGGATTTTTTATTTTGCTCGTATTAAAGAACATGAGGAGCGTAAAGATAAATCGCGCCAACTCATCGAGGAGCAGAGGCGTCTCAAGACACATCTTGAGCAGCAGAAATTCAAAGTAATTTTAAGCGGGAGGGTTCGAGGACAAAGTGAGGGTGAACGGGGTAAAAAGATTCTTGTTTTTAGGGAGAAGGGTGTTGATGTACAGATTGCAGTCGATATGATGAAAATCGCTTGCGATAGAACAGCAGATGAAATTATTCTCGCGAGCTCCGACTCTGATCTACAGCCTGTCATCAAAGAGATACGATCACGAGGGATTTCTTGCGTGTATCTTGGTTTTGAAACACAACCAAATAAAGGTTTGGCATTCACCACGAATCGAACGATTCTTATACGCAACTCGGAGATTATAGAATTTTCACGAAGTCCGTGATAACCAAAAATTATTTATGACTTCTATGTTCAAAAAGTTTTTAAAAAAGTATGTGGTTTTCAGTCATAGAAACAAAAATACCTCCCACGAGGGAGATATCTTCATGGGGTGGCCAACGGGGATCAAACCCGTGACGAGAGGACCACAACCTCTAGTGTTATCACTACACCATGGCCACCATATTGTTTTTTGCTCCACTAGCCAAAGGCCAGCGACGAGTGAGAGCATACCAAAAATATTTGCGAGGGTCAATGAATAAACAGCGATTTCATGCGCTTGAGGAGTTCGCGCACAATTACTATGAATTACAAAACTCACATCTCGTCATTCCGATCCCATTTGATTCACGTTGTTCGCTAATGGCAGGCTGTTAAGGAGCGGAGGAATCTGCGTAGATATACATCATACGTAGATCACTCAACTACGCCCATGGATGACATTCCGGCAGTTCGTAATTCAGAGTAATTATTTTTGTGATAAAAGCCAAATCCCTCCGACGATAAGAAAAATACCAATGACATTTACGGCCGAGAGCGATTCCTTAAAAAGAAACAGTGAGGCCATCGTACCGCCGATAATATTTGCGCTTAGTATAATAGGAAGCCCAACGCCAAGGCCAAGCCGTTGAATTGCTATTGAATAAAACGGAAAGCTCGCAGTGAGAAAAAAGATACCTGCAAGCACAGCAGGCGTGGAAAGAATCTTGATAATAAATGAGATGTCTATTCCGGACTGGGGGAGATCTTTCATTCCTGCTTTGATGAGAATATTTCCGCCTACGCCGGCAATAATGGAAATAACAAGCGCGATAAGTGTTTGCATAGCATTTGCGTTGCGACGCGCATGAAGAATATAAATGAAGTAAGCGTAATCATATTTCTAGCCAAGAGTATTGGCGATACAAGAAAAGCAACAGAGTAAAGTTCAGTTCGGGGCATATTTTTTTCTTTCTCCCCGGAGGGAATTGAACCCCCATTTAGAGGTTAGAAGCCTCTCGTTCTGTCCATTGAACTACAGGGAGACCACAGAGAATGTAATAGTAAATTAGTTATTAGTCAATTATAATTTATTTATACTACGCGTATACACCTGTGTCGTCAGGACATTTGCATGGCCCATCAGCAATTGAACAGACTTTATATCAGCGCCTTTTGCAATCGTTTCCGCGGCAAACGAGTGGCGAAGAGTGTGAGGTGTTATCGGTTTTGAAAGACCGGCAATTTTGCCATACCGTTGCACGAGCCGCTGAATGCTTCGGGGAGTAAGAAAAAGATTTGGACCATCCTTTTTTTTGGAGCGAGGGTTGAATGCTCTATCATGGCGTATAAAAAGAGGAGCATACGAGTCTGTGCGCGCACTAAGATAAGTATCAAGCGCATTTTTTGCCTGATCGGAAATAGGGACGCTTCTATATTTATTTTTCTTTCCTTTTCCGCCTCGAATTACAATGCAATAGAGTTGTTTGTCCATATCGCTTCGTGTGATGCGTGCAAGTTCTGAAACTGTACTGCCTGTATGAGCTAATAACGCGAGCAGAGCAGTATCTCTTTTTTTGATTATGCCTGGCTCTCCAGAGAGCAAAGGAGCGGCAAGCAATGACTTTACTTCATCAGACGAAAGAATATCAATGTTTCGAGCAGGCGTTCTTGCAAGAAATATTTTTTCAGGAGTCATTGTTTTGATTGATTGTTTTTGCGCATATCTCAAAAACGATCTCAATGCGATAAGATGATAATTAAAAGTATTTTTTTTGAATCCTTTTTTACCGCCCTGCCAACGGAGCCATTCTTTATAGACGTCCACTTGGTTTTGCGTGAACATATCCGGAGTTTTGATGCCTTGCGAAGAAGCCCATCTTTCAAATCGAGTAAGATATAAACGATAATTGCTCACAGTTGTTTGTGCGCGATCTCGTTCAACCTCAATGTATTTAAGAAATTGTGTGATGAGCCCAGAGAGTGTTTTCATGCGTATATTGTACGACACTTTTCCATTGTTGTACAATCCCCCTGTCAAATCATTTAATTATGTAAGCGAAACCGCTTCGGTCACATCACGTAAAA
>CAZKXN010000018.1:15209-15588 GCA_964556905.1 uncultured Gammaproteobacteria bacterium | reverse complement strand
GAAACACGACTGGCAAGCGTGTTCGGTAAAACAAGTGTCCGCCGAACGATTGGAAGATTTTTGTTTGGAAAATTTAGAGCGCATTTCAGTTGATAAAAACTATATTGAAAATCTCATTTTTCGTTTGAATAACGACACACAAGCGGGATACCGCGCTGGATACGAACTAACGGACGGATGCTCTAAATTTTCCACCGAAAACCTTTCGGGCACTCTAAAATTTTTCTGCTCTAAACTCAAAACCGCCAAAGGAATTGAAAGAAATCTTTTTGCCAAAAAGTTTCTTTCAAACATCTTCTATTCCCCCGAAAGCATTAAAATCCGCTTCATTTCCCGCCAAAGCGACGGCTCTGCCGTCGCGGAGCTCGCCCAGCCCAGC
>CAZKXN010000018.1:14137-15199 GCA_964556905.1 uncultured Gammaproteobacteria bacterium | reverse complement strand
TTTCGTATCTAATTTCTTGGCTCCTGAAGTGGGATTCGAACCCACGACCAATTGATTAACAGTCAACTGCTCTGCCGCTGAGCTACCCCGGATTACTTCGCCAATTATCTTATGAGATGCGCATTAGTATGTCAAACATTCGGCTCATTTTTTTGTGCGCACACTCTTTTTTCTAGTATATTTCTTCAATTTATCGAGGCCAATTGACTTTTCAACTTTCCTTAATGCCAATGCTTCAATCTCGCGTATACGTTTGCGTGTGATGCCAAACGCCATTCCAACTTCTTCCATTGAAGAAGTTGGATATTCCTCATGACAGGAATGGGGTGTCTGTGATTTATACATAATCTCTTAATCTCTCCACGCCGACGAGTTTTGCGATTTTGTCCAACGCTTTTGCTTCAATCTGGCGGATTCGTTCGCGCGTCACGCCAAATTCTTCTCCGACTTCTTCAAGTGTGTGCGATACACCGTCAACAAGTCCGAATCTCATCTCTAAAATTTTTTGCTCTCGCGGAAGAAGCGTACCGATAATCTCCTGCATCTTCTCTTTCAGTATTTGAAGCGCCGCTGCGCGATCTGGAGAAACTGTGCGCAAGTCTTCTATAAAATCTTCAAGCGTGCTGTTTTCATCATCATCACCCACAGACGTGTCAATAGAAATTGTATCCTGGTTTATCTTAATGATATGACGCACCCTGTCAACCGTCTCCCCCATCTCGGCCGCAATCTCTTCCGGCAGGGGCTCGCGCCCTAAATCTTGTATTAACTGCCGTTGAATATGGTGAAAACGATTGATTGTTTCCACCATATGCACAGGGATGCGGATCGTGCGCGACTGATCCGCAAGAGCGCGAGTAATCGCTTGACGAATCCACCATGTCGCGTATGTAGAAAACTTATATCCTTTCCTGTAATCAAATTTTTGCACAGCGCGAAACAGGCCCATATTCCCTTCTTGGATCAAGTCAAGAAGGGAAAGATTTTTGTCAGCAAATTTCTTTGCGATAGAAACAACCAAGCGCAAGTTTGCTTCTATTAGTTTCCGCTCCGCCTCTTTAT
>CAZKXN010000018.1:12950-14127 GCA_964556905.1 uncultured Gammaproteobacteria bacterium | reverse complement strand
TCATACTTTAATACACCAGTTAATATATCTAGGTCATGTTTCATAAAACCATCAAAGGTATTCTTTAACATAGACAGTGCCAATTCTACCATCGCATTTATCTTTTCTCTTCGCAAGTTGGATTTCTTCATCTCCAGTGAGAAGAGGGACTTTGCCTATTTCCCGCAAATACATTTGTATGGAATCTGCAGAAATGTCGGATAAATCAATATTGGTTGGCGGCTGTGCAGAAACACGGGTTGAAATTTTCCCGCTCTTTGTGAGTTTTACAACCGGCGCAGGCGCAAGGTCATCCAAAAGACCCGCGCGCCTCTCAATCACTTGCACTCCATGATCTTCAAGCTCATCCAAAAAATCCTCGTACCTTTCCGCATACTCCTCAAGATCGGGAAAATAATGCAAAACCTCGTCTTCTGTGAGAAAGCCGCGAGAACGTCCTTTGCTGATCACTGTTCCAATGGATTGATCAGAAGGAAATTCCGCAGTTATAGCAAGGGCAGGATTAAGCGAGCCGCGCGATCGTTTATGCACTGCCTTCGGCTTCTTCACTTTCACTTTCTTTGAAGGACGTATTTTGATTGCTTTTTTTATCTTTTTCTTTGCTTGGGCAATCTTTTTTTTTGAAGTCTTTTTCTTTGCTTTCATAGGTTCGCGAAATAACGGCTAAATTTATAGTATATCACAAAAAGAATCAGCGCCCCTGCACAAGTGATGAAAATTCCCGGGTATAGCGCTCCACTGCGCCATGATCTCCAACACGTTCTGCCTGCTCCATAAGGTTTTTCAGCTCCTGAACACGTTTTTTCACTGCGCGTTCGCGAATGTGGACGCCCACAATTTGCGCAATGCGCTTCTGCTCTTTTTCCTCAATAGTCCCGTATTCCTGATCAAAAAGGAGGATAAGTCTGTCAAATAGCTCTTGCGGAGCGCATTCAGACGGAGCAGTTCCGGAACAAAGAGAATGAAATATCCGTTGGTGCATTTCATTCGTAAACATATCTGGAGTCAATGATAGCCCTAGAGAAGAAAGAATGGATGGGTTGCCTAAAATGAGAGAAAGAAACGCCTCCTCGTGGCGGCTTTGCTCCTTTTGCACTGGGGCTATCATGTCAACCGCCTTTTGCTCTTGTTTGTATGTGAGCCGAACAAGCTCCTCCCACAGTATGGATTCGGACGT
>CAZKXN010000018.1:10345-12940 GCA_964556905.1 uncultured Gammaproteobacteria bacterium | reverse complement strand
TAATCCAATGGTCCTGTGTAATACGATCTGGCACAAGTCCAAGAATGCCGAGAAAAGCCATAATTGCCTTTTTCTTTACGAATACATCCGTTAGAATCTTCGGATCTTGAAATACTCTCTCAAAATGAAAATCAAGAAATGATTGTGCTGAATCCAACGCTTGCCGCCACGCGGCGCCATCTTTTCTTACACACTCGTCCGGATCTTTATATATCGGTTTTCCGTCAGGACCCCTAGGGAGCATGATGACTTTCACGTATACTCCTTCACGAAGCGCCATTTCAATGCCTCGCACCGTGGCATTCGTGCCTGCAGAATCGGCATCAAATGCGAAATAAAATGTATCTGTAAAACGTTTCACGAGGCGGATTTGATCTTGCGTAAGAGCAGTGCCGGATGTTGCCACGACATTTTTTGTGCCAGCGCTCAAAACGGCAAAAACATCCATGTACCCTTCCACAAGGATGCAATAACCTGCTTTACGGATGTCGTGCTTTGCCCTATCAAGGCCAAACACGATCTTACTTTTGTCATACACAAGTGTGTCCGGCGAATTTATATACTTTGCGACCTTGCCTGTCGTGTCGTCAAGAGCACGCCCTCCGAAACCAACGACGTGCCCGTGTATGTCGCGAATCGGTATCATGAGACGGCCGCGAAACCGATCGAAAAATCCGTATCCTTGCTCTCTCTTAATAGCAAGTCCCGCATCAACAATATCTTGAATAGGAAATTTCTTTGCGACCAAAATCTTCACGAGCGCGTCGCCGTCAAGAGGCGCAAATCCAATACCATGTTCTTCGCATGCGGCCGCGTCAATGCCGCGCGTAATGACATACTCGCGTATTTTCTGCGCCGCAGAACTGTTTACAAGAATATGCGCGTAATACTTGCTTGCGCATTCAAGAACGTCAAGGACATTATTTTTCCTCGTCGCGGTGCGTGGATCGCGACGGTCAAGTTTTACTCCAGCCCTCTGCGCCAAAATTTTAAGACTTTCTCCAAACTCAACTCCTTCCTGTTTCATGATAAAAGTAAAAATATCGCCCCCTTCATTGCAGGAACCAAAACAGTGCCAGATTTGTTTCGGCTGGCTTACCATAAAAGAAGGGCTCTTTTCCTGATGAAAAGGGCACCGTGCGCGAAAATTCGCTCCAGCTTGCTGGAGCGGGATATACTCACGAACCAATTCCACAATATCAATCCGCGATTTTATTTCTTCTGTGACGTCAGACATTTATACAAAAATATTTTATTATAAATCACCTAAAAGAATCGCCCGAATATCATCTTTAATAAAATCCTGTCTCCAAACTGGCTCCCACACTAAATTGACACGCACGTCTTTTACACCGTGGTATTTCCCCATTTCCGATTCCACGCGGCGCATAAGATCAGGGCCTGCGGGGCATGACATGCTCGTAAGGGTCATTGTCACTGTCGCGATGCTATTTTTAATTACAACATTATATATAAGGCCTAAATCAACAATACCCACGTCAAGCTCTGGATCCACTACTCTATTAAGCGCTTTCCAATACGGTTCTGTTTGTTTTTCGCGCGGTACGGGTATCATATCTTGCTGATTTTAGCCGCTTTCTTAAACGCAGTCAAACCCAAAAACGCGCATTTTTCCCGTGCCGGACTAATTGAAACTCCCAACAAACCGATCATTTTTTTAGGGGTAATTTTCTGCGCCTGTGCTACTGATTTTCCCACTATATGCTCAATCAATAAAGACGTTGCGGCTTGGCTGATTGCGCACCCAGTTCCCATAAAGCCCGCTTCGCAAATACGCCCATCCTTGATATTAATATCAAGCTGTACCACATCTCCGCATAGAGGATTGAATTCCACTACGCGGCGCGAAGGGCTGTTTAACACTCGCTTGTAAGGTGAATCACGAAAGTGTTCAAGAATTTTTTCAGAGTAAAGATCCATTGTAATAGCGTTTAGGGTTTGGAAATAAATAACGTTTCCATAGTTCGCTCAAATTTACGGCACTATTTATTTGAAAAAATTTGAAGAATATAGTCATATTTTGAAGATTTTTTTCAAATAAAGATGGTGTAAAGATGAGATGAAATTGGAAAGGTTATTTGTTTTGCAAGCCCTAAGTATTGATGGAAAATACTTTGAAAACCTTTTTAAGGGCGTATTCTGCGCGATCTATGTCTTCTTTTGTGTTGTAGATATAAAAACTCATGCGGGCGGTTGCTTCTACGCCAAGCCCTCGCACAAGCGGCTCTGCGCAGTGAAGACCAGAGCGAATCGCAACTCCATTCACGTTGAATACTGTTGCTATATCGTGAGGATGCACGCCGTTGACAACAAAAGAAACAATGCTATTTGCATGCCCTGCCGGTGAAAATATCTTCACGTTCGGGTATCTGCTCAACCGCTTATGCGCATACAAAAACAATTCCTGATCATGTTTTTCAATTTTTTCCATTCCTATTGATTCTAAAAAATCTATTGCCGCGACAAATGCGGCCACATCGGCAATATTGGGCGTACCCGCCTCAAAACGCCATGGCGGCTCGCGATATGACGCGCGATATTGCCCTACGGTTGACACCATATCGCCTCCGTACA
>CAZKXN010000018.1:0-10335 GCA_964556905.1 uncultured Gammaproteobacteria bacterium | reverse complement strand
GGAAGATCCGCGAGCACATCCTTTTTTGCATACAAAACCCCAACACCTGTGGGCCCAAGCATTTTGTGTGCGGAGAACGCCAAAAAATCACAGTTAAGAGCACGCACATTTGTTTTTCTATGTCCGACACTTTGCGCGGCATCCACTAAAACACGCGCGCCGCGCTCGTGAGCCATACGAATCATATCCTTGATCGGAGGGATGACGCCAAGCACATTGGACTGCGCAGTGATGCATACAATTTTTGTTCTGCTCATAAGCAACGATTGGTACGCGCTAAGATCAAGCGTGAGATCGGACGCAAGCGGGATAACGCGCAGTCGCGCTCTCTTTTTACGAGCAAGCTCCTGCCATGGTACGAGATTGGAGTGATGCTCAAGGGCGCTCACAATAATCTGATCGCCGCGTTTGATATGCCCCATTCCCCATGTGGAAGCCGCGAGATTAATGCCTTCTGTGCAATTTTTTGTGAATACAATTTCCTCGCTTGAAAAAGCATTGAGAAAACGCGCCACGCGACCGCGTGTATATTCGTACGCTTTGGTGGCCTCTTCGGAAAGCGTATGAATGCCGCGATGGATGTTCGCGTTCTCTTTTTCGTAGAATTCGCTTATTGCGCGGATTACAGATTCCGGTTTTTGTGATGTAGAGGCATTGTCAAGATACGACAGAGGTTTGCCATTGATAACACGCCGAAAAATCGGAAAATGTTTTTTTATTCCTTGCAGTTTCATAAATCTGCTATTGAATGTAAAGTATGATCAAATCTTTTTCTAATCCTAGCATCGGGAATATGCGAGGCATCAGCCATTATAAAACCTCTTATAAGTAAATTTTCCGCCATGCCGCGGCACAGCCCGCGCGTTTGAAGATACAAAATAGCATCTTGTCCAAGAGGTCCTGCTGTTGCCGCGTGGCCGGCTTTGACATCATGGGTAAGGATCTCCAGCGAGGGGAGAGTGCGCGCGCTAGAGTGCGGCGAAAGAAGCATAGCATGGTGGGAAAAATACGTATCTGCGCGAATTGCCTTTTTTTCTATACGATGAACGGCGCGAATATCGCTTTGAGCAGTGTCAAAAAGAATACTGCGGCCCCGCACGCGAGCGAAGGTATGCGGCGCGAGATGACGTATAATAACGCGCAAGCGAAGATTATCATTTCCGTTTCCTTTATACACAAAAATAATATCTGCGCGTGCGCGCGGCCCATCCAGCAAAATTTCAATAACAGATTCCTTTTGAGGCGCTTTTGCAATAACAGCGCAAAAGAGAAAACGGGCGTCAGGAGCAAGAATATAGGTCTTGTCAGAAACCTGCCGGACAAATCTGCGAAGTGTCTTTCCCTCGCCTATTTTTTCAACTTTCCCGCTCATCATTATCCTACTCCTTTCATTTCTAATTCAAGAAGCCGCTGTATTTCAACTGCGTATTCCATTGGTAGTCGCTTCACGATTGGCTTTGCAAATCCATTAACGATAAGCGAAGAGCTTTCTGTTTCAGAAAAACCGCGAGTGAAAAGGTACTGCAATGCAGAGTCGGAAATCTTGGATACGGTTGCTTCATGAGCGACGCTTGCATCTTGCTCGTCAATAATCATGGTTGGGTATGTGTCTGAACGAGATGCGGAGTCAAGAATAAGCGCATCGCACGCAACTTTTGTTTTTACCCCCTTCGCGGACTTTTTGACACGAACAAGACCGCGATATGATGCCCTCCCGCCATCCTTAGCAATGGATCTGGAAACAATAGTGGAACTGGTTTCCGGCGCGGCATGAATAACTTTTGCTCCTGCATCCTGATGCTGACCTTTTCTTGCAACAGCAAGCGATTGTATTTCGCCTCGCGCTCCTCGGCCGTGAAGAATGATGCAAGGATATTTCATTGTCAATCTAGATCCAAGATTGCAGTCAAGCCAAAACATTTCTGCTTCTTCATGCGCAATGGCTCTTTTCGTCACAAGATTGTATACATTTGAAGACCAATTTTGGATTGTGGTGTATTGCACGCGCGCGCGCGCGGCTACGACAATTTCCACTACTGCCGCATGGAGCGAATTGGTTGAGTATTGGGGAGCGCTGCACCCCTCCACGTAATGTACAGAGCTCCCTTCATCAGCGATAATAAGGGTGCGTTCAAATTGCCCCATAAACTCCCGATTGATCCGAAAATACGCTTGCAATGGAAGCGCGACATGCACGTTCTTGGGCACATAGATAAAGGATCCCCCGCTCCACACTGCTGTATTCAGTGCCGCGAATATATTATCTTCCGGCGGCACAAGCGTACCAAAATATTTTCGCACAAGCTCTGGATATTTTTTCACTGCCATATCCATACTTACAAAAATCACGCCTTGCTTTTGCAATATCTCCTGCAAAGAGTGATACACCATTTCACTTTCGTACTGCGAACCAACCCCGGCTAAATAGTTTCGTTCTGCGTGTGGAATGCCGATTTTTTCAAATGTTTCTTTAATCTCTTTTGGAACGTCTTGCCATCGGCGTTTGATGCTGTCTGTTGGTTTTACATAATAATAAAAATTGTCAAAATCTATTCCTGAAAGATCTCCACCCCATTCAGGAAGAGGTTTTTTAAAAAATATATTGTAGGCGGCAAGACGTTTCTGCAAAATCCAAGCTGGTTCATCTTTTTCTTTTGAGATCGCGCGTATTACCTCCTCATTCAACCCCTTTGGCGTCTTAAAAAATTCTTTTGTGTTCGCGCGAAAACCAAACCGATACGTTTTCACAAACGCTGAAATCTTTTTTTTTGTGCGCGCAGATACTGGCATGGTTTTTTACGCGGCGGATGAATTTATAAATTGCTCAAAGCCGCGCTTTTCTATTGCTTTCATCAGCTCATTTCCGCCTGATCGCGCGATACGCCCGGATATCATGACATGAACGCGAGTAGGATTGATATATGACAAAATGCTCGGGTTGTGCGTCACAAATAGATAGCTCGTGCCAAAGACATCCTGGAGATCGCGAAGCGCTTTTAAGCAAAGCCCAAGCGCGTCTACGTCCAGTCCGGAGTCTATCTCATCAAGAAATGCAAACCGCGGCTGAAGAATGAGCCCTTGAAAAATCTCTGATTTTTTTCGCTCTCCTCCGGAAAATCCCTGATTCAGAGAGCGTGAAGCAAAGCCGTGATCCAAACCGAGTTTGTCAGCAGTACTTTTCAAGCGATGCGCAAATGATGCAAGATCAGACTTTGACTGTTCACTTTTTCCCCCCGCCTGCGCGTGCCTAAGCATAGAGGCAATAGAAACTCCGGGAATCTCCGGAGGATTTTGAAATCCCAAAAATAATCCTTTATGGGCCCGAGTTTGCGGCGAACTCTTTGTAAGATCGTTGCGGCCAATATGAATGCTCCCTCTTGTTATACGCGCATGAGGAAGACCGGCAATACCTGCAAGCAAGGTGCTTTTCCCGGAGCCGTTAGGACCCATGAGAACATGCGTTTCTCCAACGCCAATAACAAACGATACGCCCTTTACGATATGTTTGTCGCCGCAGGATACATTGAGATTTTTTACTGTTAGCTTTTGGATCATAAGACTTTTTGCATAATACTTAGTTCCTGTCTAAATACTGCCCAAATTGCTTGATTTGTCATTCCCGTCCTCGCGAAAGCGGGGAACACGGACAAGGGCAGTGATTATAAGCTTTCTTTGCTAACTGCCCTCCGTCCCCGTGAAGACGGGGATCAGGTCGAGGATGACAGTATTTAGACAGGGACTAAATAAATTCCGCAAGAGTCTTTGAAGAAGTGTATGACTTGATAATGTTATTCAATCTGGCAAGTCCTCTACGGACTGTGCAGGACTGAACGCGCGGACAAGAGCGCGTGCGGAGCTTTGCTGGAAATAAGCACCCATGAAGAGCAACAGGCCCTTCTAGCGCTTCTATTATTTCCCGAACAGTGATTGCCGATATCTTCCTGGCAAGCGCATACCCGCCATCTTTTCCTCGAGAGGCCTTCACAAGGCCCGCTTGCTTGAGACGATTGGCAATCTTTTGCAAAAATGAAAATGAGAGCGCGTGCTCACGCGCAATAGAACGAATAGAACGATGCGTCCCCTCCTTTGCTATTATCGCAAGAAAAAAAAGACCGTAATCCACCATCTGCGTAATGTGGAATGCCCCTGAACGCGGTTTTTTTCCCTGCGATCGCAAAAAACAGCCATTATTCATACTAAATTAGTGTGAATTACAATAAATCGCAGTGTACCATCCACTTCCTGGAACGTCAAGAGTAAGGCGGGAATAACGCGGCATCAACGAGCTCTTCAATAAGCTGTAAGACTACATCGTCAAAAATATTCTCATTACGAAATGTTTCTTGTGTCGCGCGAACCACAGGTTTAAGAATCTCAACGCTTTGAGCGGAAAGAAGTTTTATTACATCCAATGACGCTTCATAATTAGAACCTGTTTCCGAATAGCAAATAAGTCCTGCGCGTTTGCCATACAGAAAACTCGATGAAAGCGCAATGAGATTTTTCAGTGTTCCCGGCGTCTTTGGCGCGTATGCTGGCACGCTGAATATAAGAACATTTGAGTTTTTAATGAAACGAATCGCTTCTTTTGTTGACTCGCCATACTGTTCAATTTGGCGGCCGTCGCAGATATCAAGAACGGCGCTGCGAAAATCTAAAAAATCATAGGGGGCGCTTCTATTTGAAAAAACGCGACACGCTTCCTCCAAAAGCAGAGCCGCATGAGAAGTGGGATGCAAACCGCCTTGGACAAGAAGTATGGAAGGATATGCAATCTTCTTTTGCATGATCATGAAAATGCTAGATAAAAGGTCTTAAAACCTCCTGTATATTATCAATGCTTTCTGTTTGCGATAGATCGCCAAGATCTCCAAGATATTTTAAGTTTCCAGAAACTAGTAAGTCATGAAAAAAAGTATATAAATTATAAGAATTCGTATCCTCTTTTACTTTTTTATGTTTCGCCCCTTTTTTGTCCACAGAAAACCTTCTGGCAATAAAAAATGGGGTTATTAAAAAATTTATAACGACATTGCCTGTTGAATCAACGTCTTGATACTCTATGCGCGTTGGGTCTCTTTTCTCATCAATGCCTTCAATAAAGTAAAAATTACCCACAAAATATTTAACGCGCGAATCGTCAAAAAATGCATTCCCACGGATAAAAGAATGTCCAATGTATTTTGAAAAATTTTTGAACTCTTTTTGGATCTTATCAATGTTCCGCACTTTAATGCGAATTCGTTCAATCTCTTTTTCGTCCAGCTTTTGTGGCTTACTTTCCAGCCGGCTGCCGCTCCTTTGTTTGCAAGTTTTTTTCTGATTTTTTCGCGATCATTGTTGCAAACTTATGTTCTTTAACAGCTTCCTCGCTAATACCTAAATTCTGCGCTGTCGCTTTGTCAAACAATACGCTGTGCGACATTACAGCTTGTTTGAGAATCTGCTCTGCTGATGTAACATTTCCTTGCCCCAACGCTCTAAAAACATCAGTGCAGATACTCTTCACTTTTTCCATTTCTCTCTCCGCCAATCTTATACGCATGAGAACGTTTAAGATCTGCGCTCCTATTTCTGTATTTCTTTCTCCTCTAAAAAATACACCCATGGCTTTTTCGAGCTCAATTCTAACGCCTTCTTGATAGCCCTCAAGAAAAAGAAGTCCGACTTTTGTTTTGTCTCTGGGTTGGAATAATGTTTCTTGCCAATAATCGCGAATTTTTTTATTCGTCGCTTTGCGTGCATCTATAACACTAAGCGGCCTCTTAATGGAATCCTGCATTAAAAATTTTAACCGTTCTACTATCACGGCGAGATACCATATCCCTTCTAATTTTGGCGGGACTTCAGCGGCTTTTAGGGTACTGGCAAAAAAATCTTGTCGGAGCTGCGAGCCGTGTGGTTCATTAGATGCGCGTATGTAAGGAAAACAAAGAAGAAACATTCGTTCATCTATTATGCTCGGGCCGAACGTATTCCTGATTATTGAATACACGTCTCTATGAAACTGTTCAGAAAATTGAGGGAGCTCGGAGCCAATAAAATCCCTATTAAATGCTGTTGTGTGAATGCTTTTTGCTTCTTGCGAATTGTACGCGCTTTCTAATGCCGCACGCCACGGTCCATGCTCGCTATTTTTCGCACGAGACGAAGCATCATAAAGATCGGCGCGAAGGTGTATCCCCTGTAAAAAAAACTCTTTCAAACTTGTGTCGCCTTTTTTGTATCCTGAAAACAGAGCTTCAGCTTTTGATCGCGTGGAATTAATAAGCGCAATTTTCCGCTGCTCTACGCCATATTCCATAGATAATCCACGTTGTTTTAATGTCCGAGCCATATACAGTATTACTCAAACGCTTGTGTGATTACTTCTCCTTGAAAAGAAGAGGGAATTGGTGCGCCCAGAAGCCAAAGAGTCGTAGGGGCTATATCAATAATTCCAACCGGACCCTCAATACGCGCTCCGCTTTTGACTCCTTTGCCCCATGTAATCCACGGTATTGTCATATCGCGCGGATCGCGCGTGCCATGACCTTTGCCGTATCCGCCGTGATCTGCAGTAATGATAAGCGTATAAGATTTTTCACCGAGTATTTCTGTCGCGGCCCCAACAATATCCCCTACTGCCTGATCGGCATTTTTTACGGCTTTAAAATATTTTTTTGTCATCCATCCATATTTATGTCCTGTCAAATCTGGCTCATTCAAATGCACGACAAGCAAATTGAGGGGGCGAATGGAAATAATTTCCCGGAATTCCCTTACCACTCTGCTAAGGGGCCAATTTTTTACCCTCTTTGGAAATCTGGCATAATCCAAAATATACGGAACTGCCAAAGGAGCTATGTCTCTTTTACTCACAATAGCCCCTGTAGAAAAATTATAGTCCTTTGCAATGGAAAATATTGTATTGCCGCGAAACTCAAGAAGGTTAAACATATTATTTGTGCGGACACCATGAGTCTTGGGGTCTGCACCGCTTACAAGCGATACAGTAGCTGGAAGCGTCTTGGAAGGAAAAACGGTTTGAGCGTTGAGGATAGAGCTTCCTTCTGTGGCAATGCGATACAGGGTCGGTGTTGAAGTAGAGGAAATTGCATCTGGACGCAATCCGTCAAGCACCACAATAATTACGCGGTCGGTTTTTGCTTCCGCAGATACTATTGCAGCACTCCATCCCCAAAGAAAGGAAAAACTTAATACAAGTATGCAAATGCGAGCGTAAAGCATATCTTTCTTTATAAATTACTTTGAATTACTGAAACTTCTTATCAAGCGCACAAGAATTCCCGAGAGAATTCTCTCACACCTCGTGTGGCGAGAAACTTGACGTTTTTTCAAGAATATCAAGCGTTGCTTGAACAGATGGATTATCAGTGTGGCTGAACGAAACCTTTCCCGAATATTCTTCCATAATCTTCGATATAAACTCATCGCCCCTATAATATACGCCCCATCATTTGAATAAAAATATAATTTAAGATTGTTGTTCCGAACAACAGATTCTACAAATTTCAATCCATTCCCCTTTTAATATCATAATGGAGAGACGCGTCTTTTTCCATCTCTATGCTTACGCGGGCAAGCCGTGCTTGAAAAATGTCGAGTGTCGGACAATGTTCATCAGACGCAAGAAAATTCTCGCCATTCTCCAATGAGAGCCAATCAAATGCTTTTTTAATTCGAGGATCTTTCGTGTTCATAGATTAAGGTAATCCTATCACGGAAATGATGAGTTGGGAATGGTTGAATCAGGATTGATCTATAAACTCATAAACGCCGCTTTGGGGGGCGCGAATGTGTTTGTATCCTTGGTGTTTGATAGAGAGCCGAAAGCGCCATCTATACCTAAAATGGATTCTGACGAGGACTCTAATGCTCCCTCGTATCCTTGCCTCATTTTAAAATTTGTGGATAAATAGCTTATGGACTTTCTATTCTCTTTCTATTACAATATAAATATAAAGTTAATAAAAAATAAAGTCAAGCAATATGATAACGAAAAAACAAAAACAAGTTTTAAATTTTATCTCTTCGTATCACAAAAAGAAAAAATACGCTCCCTCTTTAGAGAATATTTGTAAAAAGTTTAACTTAGCTTCTGTCTCCACCGCTCATTTCCATGTTAAAAAATTGCAGGAAGCTGGATTTTTAGGAAAACAAAATAATATACCAAGATCAATTAATGTTTACGAGAGTTTACAAATGGTAAAAATTCCATTACTGGGAACAATCGCTGCCGGACAACCAATTGAAGCAATAAGAGAGAAAGAGATTATCGCTATACCAAAAACAAAAATAACAATGGGGGGCAATTTTTATGCCCTAAGAGTTGCTGGAAATAGTATGATTGATGAAAACATAAATGATGGTGATATTGTTTTAGTGAGAGAACAACAAACAGCTGATAATGGGCAAAAGGTGGTTGCGTTGATAGACAATCATGAAGCGACTTTAAAAACTTTTTATAAAGAAAAAAATCAAATTCGTTTACAGCCAGCTAACAGAGAGTATGAGCCAATCATCATTAAAAGAAATGAGCGAGAAATAATTATTCAAGGGCTTGTCATTGATGTGATAAGAAACGAGGATGAAATACAGGAGGAAAGTGTTTTAGAAAACAAAGAAACAAAAAGAAATCGTACGCTTCCTTTAAATAAAATTATTTTAGGAGACGCAATTGAGGAATTAAAAAAATTACCAGACGAAAGTTGCGATGTTGTTATTATTGATCCGCCGTATAATATAGGAAAAGATTTTGGCAACAATTCAGACAAAAGAGAATTAAATGAATATGTCTCTTGGTGTAAAGAATGGATAAACGAATCTATTCGTGTCATGAAGCCTACGGGTACAATGTTTATTTATGGTTTTAGTGAAATTTTGGCTTATCTATCAGTTGAAATTCCGATAAACAAGCGTTGGCTTATTTGGCATTATACAAACAAAAATGTTGCTTCTTTGAATTTTTGGCAAAGAAGCCACGAGGCTATTATTTGTGCGTGGAAAGATAAGCCACTTTTTAACAAAGACGAAATAAGGGAACCTTATACAGAAGGGTTTTTAAATGGAGCCGCTGGGAAAACGAGAAAAGGGACGGCTGGACGATTTAGTAGTAGCGGGAAAGAAACTGTTTATAATGCCCACGAAGGCGGAGCCTTACCTCGTGATGTAATAAAAATACCAGCGTTAGCTGGTGGTGCTGGAATGAATGAAAGATGGTTTATATGTAAAACTTGTCATAGCCAAGTTTTTGAACCAAGAAAACTTAAAAAACATACTGATCATGAAATAATTAAGCACCCCACACAAAAACCCCTTGAATTGTCGCGAAGATTAGTGCTGTCTGCTATGCCAAAAAAGGACGGAATTATCCTAGTTCCTTTTGTTGGTACTGGGTCTGAATGTGTGGCAACGAAAGAATTGGGCCAATCTTATATCGGTTTTGAAATAAACCCCGATTATATTAAACTGGCTAAAAAATATTTAGAAAATACAAGGTGTCTCCCTAAATTATTTTAAGGAATTATCTATTTCTTTTTTCTTGTCTTCAAAAGCGTAGGGCGTAAAGACAACAAATCCATTTTCAAAAGATTTTGTTCTTTTGTCTTTCACAAATCTTAAATAAGGAAGTCTAAATGCACCCTTTTTTGTTTTAGGATCAGATAAACAGGTAGGCACTTCGTATTTAATATCAATCGATTCTCCTTTAAGTTTACTTTTTCTTGGTAATGGTCTTCGGCTCATTACTCCGCTATGACTTGTTTTTTTGACTTGATAATTTAAAAAATGCCCTTTATATTCTACTCTTATATCGGCTCCTTGGTGGTCTAATTTTTCTGACATTGAAACAGCTCCTTTGCCAAAAACAGATTCTGCAACATATCCAGTGTGTATTTGTGTTATCAATCCTGCCCAAGTCCTATAGATCCTCGCTTTTAATCCGCGGCTAAAACAATCATCGCACATGGTTGTTTTTATTTTAAACCTTTCAATTGCATCTTTTTTCTCCTGTAAATATCTTTTGTAAAAATCATCAAAAGCTAAAAATTTCTTTTCGTCCCAATATACTTTATACAAAAGTTCAATTGCTTGAATATCTTTACTTAAATCCATTTCTACAATTTTAATACTACTATATTTTTTTCTATAGTCTTTAAGAGGTACTGTTTGTAAAAATTTATCAAATACTTCTGTATACATATTTTTTAATTTTAATCATAGCAAATTTCTCTTTCCACTTTTTCAATAGCAAAACTAACTTTGCTATTTATTTCATTCGGTACCTTTTGGTTAAAATCCGAACTTTTTTTGACGAAAATCCGGACTGCGAAT
>CAZKXN010000017.1:11996-15733 GCA_964556905.1 uncultured Gammaproteobacteria bacterium | reverse complement strand
GTATGATTGAGGGAAGTAATGTGTATCAGAAAGCGAAGCATCTTGCGTCGCACATTCATCTCACGACTTTAAATTATAGAAATTTTGTTGCAAGCATTATGGGAAGCACAGAGAATAGTATTGAATATTGTGTCGGTGAAATAAGGCTTCAAGAATCAGGGGATGAAAAATCACGTCAGATGAGTCAAAAAAGGGCAAAAAAGGGGTCAGGAGCCTTGAAAAAGGGGTCAGGAGCATTTTCCATAGGCATTGGCAATATCTCGTGATATAATCCACTTATATGCCAAGACCTACTCGTATAGATGTCAGCGACATTGTCTATCACGTTATAAATCGATCAAATGCTTGTCTGCAGATTTTTGATACCCCCGATGATTATAGTTTTTTTGAATATGTTCTTGCACAGGCAAAAGAGAAGGTAGATATGCGAATTTTCGCATACTGCGTCATGCCAAATCATTGGCATTTTATAGTGCAGCCACGCAACGACGGCGATCTTTCGAAATTTTTTGGCTGGTTAACTATGACGCATACTCAGCGCTGGCACGTAGCCCATAATTCTATCGGTAGCGGACATCTCTATCAAGGAAGATATAAATCTTTCCCTGTTCAAACAGACGAATATTTCCTCTGGGCGTGCAGGTATGTCGAACGTAATCCCCTCAGAGCAAAACTTGTAAAACGCGCGGAGAATTGGCAATGGAGCAGTGCATGGAGGAGAGAGAGTGGAAGTGAAGAACAAAGGAATCTTCTTGATTCATGGCCCACTGATCCGCCTCCAAAATATCTCGATTGGCTTAACGAGAAAGAAGATAACGTGTTTCTTGAAAAGATACGGACTTCTGTGAATAGGGGTCAGCCTTTTGGTTCTGAGTCTTGGGAAAATAAAACAATCAAGAAGTTTGGATTGCAATCAACCATACGTCCTCGCGGAAGACCAAAAAAAAGCTCCTGACCCCTTTTACCTTTTACCCATACGTCCTCGCGGAAGACCAAAAAAAAGCTCCTGACCCCTTTTACCCTTTTATCCCTTTTATCCCTTTTATTTATCCTTTTATCCTTTTATATTATCGTTGAAGGAAAGCTTGTTTTCGATTTGCACACCCCAACAGATAAACCAGATGTTGAGGAGGTGTTTTTTGACAGTCAATCCATACAAGTTAATGCAAAAAAAACCATAGCGCTTTTAACATAGCGTATGCTCATTCTTTCTCATTTCATTGAGAAACACGAGCTTGAGCCCCTTATTACGCGTATTGGCTTGGATGATGTGCTTGAGGGTGGTCGTAAGGTAAGGAGATAAGGTGTTTGGCATGAATATGTCGATAAATAATGTCATAGTTACGGGACAGCTTGAGAAAAATTTTGACCGCGTACGAGAGGATATCAAACACAAGCACTTTAAACGTTTTGAGCTTTGAGCAAACCGCTAAGAATTTTTGACGATCAGGTGTATTCAACAAAACGGCAAAACGGTGTAAGGAATAGTTTTTTTTGTGATGTATGAAAAAAGCATACCACCTTTGTCATCCGTTCGAAATCCTAGGGATGATCCACGGTACGGTATTGCAGGATACCCATAAGATAGTACGCGTTAGGCCGCGCCACTTGACGCATCCATGGAAACATTATATAATAATTCTATAAGAATTCTGTAATCTTTTTATGCATCAAAAACTTTTTCAAAAAGAAGAATTTGCGAGCATTCAGCAAATCCAGGCAGGAACATCAAAGCTTCTGCGAATTGCCGAATCTCGAGGTTCTTTTATCCGCGTGCTTAAAAGCAGCAAGCCGATTGGTGTTCTTATGCCAAATTCCATTTTTAATGCTTTCACAGAGGACCTTCTTGCCCTCTCCAGCCCTTCGTACCTTGCAAAGATAAAAAAAGCGCGCGGCGAGCGGAAACGGTATTCTTCAAGAGAAATCAAAAAAATGTTTTGTATCTAAAACAGCGTTTGATCTATGGAATATTATTTCAAGGCAAGCGCGTTGAAACAGCTCAAGAAATTATCAAAAGAAGTTCAGGTTCGCATTATTAAAAAACTTGATTTTTTCTGCTCGCAGGACGACCCCGTAGAATTTTCCGAGCCGCTCGTGCGAAGCGAGCTTGGTTCCTATCGTTTTCGTATCGGGGATTATCGGGTTATTTTTGATATTGAAGGCGGAGCGATTATTATTCTTCTTGTTGGACACCGTCGCGATATTTATCGCTAGGGATATGGCTGGGAAACTGGTGTCAGGTCCCATTTCTTTGCACAGTCGAGGGATTTTCATTTTGACGCACCTTGTTGTTTTGTTTTTTTGTGATATACTTTGTACATGGATATCAAGAAAGAAAAAGACTCTCTTAGACAGCTGGGCGTTGAGCTGCTTGTTCAGTTCGGTTCTACCGTGAGTGGGCATGCACGGGATGGGAGCGATATTGATATAGGGGTGTTGTTTAACTACAAGAAAAAAAATTTCCGACAGTATGGCAAACTTTATTCGCTTCTTCAAGAACACCATCCATCGTCCCGCATTGACCTTGTTGATGTGACAGATGCCCCTTATACCATGCAGTATCGCATCGCACAAACAGGATTGCCGCTGTACGAGTCACACGCATCCCAATTTGCTAATTTTCGTGAACAAGCAATTCTTTTTTATCTTGATTTCCTCCCTATTATAAAAATTCATGAGGACGCATTGCGGATATGATACAGCTTGCGCCACTCGATCGTGACAAACTTCGGGCACTGACAGAAGATATTCTCATGTGTAAAAAAGAACTTGTGAAACTCACTGATTTGTCAAAGGAGGAGTTTTTGAGAAAAGAGCATAGCTATGCAGTAACAGAGCATTTTTTCCGACGCGCGCTGGAAGGAATTCTTACAGCTGGTACCCATATTTTATCGCGCCTTCCCATAGAAACAAAGGACTATACCGCGATTATACAGTCGCTTGGTAAAGCAGGGGTCATTTCTCCAGAATTCGCGCAACGCAATAAAGGACTTGCAGGATATCGAAACAGACTCGTTCATATGTACTGGGAGGTTACAGTTGAGGAATTATATGACACAGTTCGAGAGCACCTGGAAGATATTGAAAAGTTCGCAGAGGCATTTATAGCAGTTCAAAGAAATCCAAAAAAATTTGGCCTTTCCTAATAACTACCGTTGAAGCTAGGGTTGTATTAAAAAGTGCTAGAGTGCATATATGAATAGAATTCAAAAGCAAAAAACAATAATAACTGCCTTTATAGTAGCTTTTTTTGTATTTTTTTCCCTTTCGTCAGCAGCTTTTGCGACTGCTTGTGGTGCAGGTGGAACTTGTCAAAACATACATACATATCCTTGCACAGGTGGTGATTGGAAACAAAGACTTTGTCCTGGGGGGGTTGAAAAGCAATGTTGTGTTCCTAATGCTGGTGGGACTGGCGGAGCAGGAGCAGGAGCAGGAGGTTCGGCGCCTACTGCAAGACTTTCTGTCGTTAGCGCTCCGTCCGTTGGTACAAGCGACTGTCCAGACGGCAAAATTTGCTTAGCCAATCCCATCTCTGCAAACACTGTCCCAGAGCTTGTCAACCTCATTCTAAAAGGGCTTATGGGCCTTATTGGCTCGGTTGCGCTTATAATATTTATGTATGGCGGATTTACGTGGATGACTGCGCAGGGGCAAGAGAAAAAGATCAAACAAGGGTGGGATACCATGATATGGGGAGCGCTGGGACTTGCTCTTATTTTTGGGAGTTATATAAT
>CAZKXN010000017.1:8837-11986 GCA_964556905.1 uncultured Gammaproteobacteria bacterium | reverse complement strand
TATATAATTGTGAGCTTTTTGTTTAAAATCCTTTTACCACCCACCGAACAACCACCTAAAGCGCTTCCATCGTCTCAAATGGATAATTTTCAAAACGAAAGTGACTATGGAGCTTAAATTCTAGCGCATTAACCTTATCCCCATTGCGGTTTTTATAGATGTGGTATAATAGACACATCTTACACGCGCCATTTATAATTATAATCTAATTATTTATAACGAAATTTTATGATCAAGCGAATACTCGCAACATCACTGTTGGTAGGAATGGTTTCTATGTTCGCATTTGCGCTAGCGCCCGTTCCGGCCCAAGGAGTAGAGTTTGGGCAGGGGGTTAATTTATTCCAGAATGTGAACATTCCTACAAAAGCAAAAACAGACCTTCGCGACACCATTATTAGCACCCTTAATGTTATTCTCGGCTTTCTCGGATTGATTGCCGTGATTATTATTTTGGCGGCAGGCTTTATGTGGATGACTGCGGGAGGAAATGAAAAGCGCCTTGAAACAGCCCGCAAACTTTTAATCCAAGGATTTATTGGCCTTGTTTTGATTCTAGCGGCTTGGGCTATTGCATATTTTGTTGTCACCACCTTTGAGGAACAGTTCCTCAAATAAATCCAGTTCCAGTTGATAGATTCTGCGTGCATTGCAAAAAAATTAAAACAACATACGTTGAGGCGCCATGAAACTTGCCGTAGATATCAGGAGTATCGGCCTGGACAGGGCCGCAGAAGGGATTTTTAAGGAAGGAGATATCCCACAGCTTGTTGGAGGAGTCCTGAATGGACTCTTCGCTGTTTTAGGTTTGGTGTTTTTAGTGCTTATGGTCTACGGAGGGATGTTGTGGATGCTTTCAGAAGGGAAAGAAAAAAAGACTAATGAAGCGCGAGGATTTATCTTTCACTCTGTAGTCGGCCTCATTCTTATCTTGGCGGCATTTGCGATTACTAATTTTGTGGTAGGCCAGCTTACAGAGCAGACTCTTAAATAAGCGCAGAATTGTCCTTAGGGACGTATGATAAGCAATACGTGTTATTCCCGCCTTTGCTAGAAAAAGCAAATGACAAATTAAAGTGAATTATGCGCACCATATTAAGAAAAGCAGGGACCTTTGTTATATCATGGACTGCAACTTTTCTGCAGGCGGCAGTTGTATTTGCCTCTGAAACAACAGATGGGAGCGTACGCACACAGATCAATGAGGTGCTTAACAAGACAGGCGGCATAGCCAAAATAGACACTGCGCGCAGTATTGGCCAAGTTGTCGGAGGCGTTATTCAGGTTGCTCTCGGGCTTCTAGGATTGATTTTTTTGATTCTTTTAGTGTATGGCGGTTTTAAGTGGATGGAATCCAAAGGCGATGATAAGAAAGTTACAGAGGCGCAAGGGTTAATGTTTCAGGCCATTATCGGCATTGCGATTACTTTGAGCGCGTTTGCCATAACGGCGTTTTTTACCGGCGCCTTGCAAGATATCGCAGGATTTAAAAAATAGCAGGCAGGAGGGTATGCTCAACAGGATATCACACATAGTGAACAGAACACTGCAGGTCGCCACCGCAGGCGTGGCGGTAAGCGCGATTGTCTTGGCAGGATTTGCCGTAAGCGCGTTCCGCCCGCTTGACGCAGAGCTTGACGCAGCAAAAAATGTTTTGTTTGGAGAAGGAATTGCCCCGCAAGACGTTCCGACAATAATTGCCCTGATCATTCAGATTTTTTTGGGCTTTCTTGGCATCAATTTTATTATCCAGATTATCTATGCGGGAACAGAGTGGATGAATGCTGGGGGGGACGAAAAGAAAACAAAATCAGCCAGAGACAGGATAGTGCATTCAGTAATCGGCATACTCATTCTTATTTCCGCTTATGTAATTACAAATTTTGTATTCACACAGCTTGTTGGAATAACATTCAAGCAGGGCTCCCCGTAAAAAACCGTTGCCAAAAAAATTTATAAGGCGTACCAATAAATAACCACATATTTTTAACTGGGTATGAATCGTACTATCGCTTTTATTGTCTTTTCTTTTTTTGCCGTATTTGGCTCGTTCGCGTCAAGTGCGAATGCGGAAAAAAACATTAAAGAAATACTTATCGGGCCTGAAAGCGCGTGGGGTATTTTTTTGAAAGCATTCAATATCACGGATCCGAGCCGCGTAAAGCATCCTGCGGACATTATCGTAGGCATCTTGAATATCATTCTCGGTTTTTTAGGGCTTTTTATGGTGTGCTTATTAGTATACGCGGGGTTTTTGTATATGACCGCAGGCGGCGATGAAAAGAAAATCACATCCGCGAAAGGATATATTACAAATTCCATTATTGGCATCGCAATCGTGCTTGCCGCGTTTGCCATTACGTGGTTTGTGACCAGTACACTATCAGGAGTTATTTGGGGGAGGGGGGGGCAGTAAGAAAAACAGCCACATATTCGTCCTCGTATACCATTTTTACGCTTGTGTCTTTTGTTAAAGCGGCTTGTAATGGTTTGTTTTCTTTTTCTACTAGAATTAAGCGGGCGTTGAATAATGAGCCAATTTGCGCAGCCGCGCCCTTTTGAATTGCGCCAGAAGCAATGCGTTCGTACTTCCAGAAGAGCTCGGGATCTTTCTTAAAAAGAAATGTCGGATCAAATCCGGAAATGTATCTGTTATTTTGATTGTAGTACCAAAGGGGAAAAAACGAATCCCAGCGATCGTGGAATATAATTTCATTTTTTCCACTTTTTTCTTTAAGAAAATTCGCCACTTCGCGGTATTTTTCTATTTTTTGCCCCCTTGTAAAGGTGCGAGCCGTGCTCCATAATGAATTGAATAACACAATAACAAACAAAGACATGAACGCAAGCGCGCCGAATACAAAATAAAATTTTTTCTCAAAAAAGCAAATTATTTTTTCCTTTATTGCTTGGCGCGTAATAGTGCAGAGATGGGGTGTTGTTTCTATAACGGCAAACAGTGTCGCGAACGGCGCAAAGTATTCCCCGTGCCGCGCGGACTTGATAGTCAGAACTAAAAAGAAGGAGGATACAAGGAAGAAAAACCACTCCGCGCGACTTCGTTTTGCAGATACTGACACACGTCCAAATACAGGCCGTGCGATAAAAAGAATTGCCGCTATTACATACATAATAATAGCGGGCAGATT
>CAZKXN010000017.1:0-8827 GCA_964556905.1 uncultured Gammaproteobacteria bacterium | reverse complement strand
AAGGATGTTGTCGTACGTGATTACAGCGATGTGATAAATTTGAACAAGATAAAACGAAATGTTAGCCGGGAAGTAGGGGTTGATGAGAAGACCTGCAAGCGCGCCTATAAAACTGGCAAAGAAAAGAGCGCGGCTTCGCGATAAAAGCGAGAGCAGAGGGAGAAGCGGCCATGCTGAATGAAGCCATACATAAAAAAAAGAAAAGAAAAACAGCATTTTTGGTTTTTTTGAAAGAATGGCATACACCCCCCCAAAAAGCCAAAGCATGGAGATCGCTGGTATTTTTTCCAGATTCATGCGCAGTAAGAATGTTTCATTAAAGAGAAGACTTAGCGCAAACAGCGATACAAGAATAGCTTTTTTGCGTGATGGATGCAGTGGCGCAAAGCGCCAGGCAAGGAGCCAAAAAACAGCCATAACCCCAGCCGCGGCGAGCGTACTTGCTATTTTTATTCCCCACACTGGCCCGAGGAACGCGACAAAAGGGACAAGAAAGATATGATATAGAAAGTGGTGGTCAGCGTAGCTATCCGCAATGGTTGTAAATGGGAGCCATGGAAATTCAGTGATGATTCCCTTTTTTTCAATCATCAGCGCGGTAAGCCGGGCATGGTAGAATGAGTCCGGATCAGGGAATACCGGCGCGCTATGAAGGTATGCAAAAAATAAAAGCGTAAAGACGGCAAGGGGAACGAGAAAGGTCTTGTAGTGCATGGATTTTTGGGTATACTGATAGTTATGTCGGCAAAGTCAAAAGATTATTTGTGCGCATATATGGCAATACATTACCTTACATAGGTTCAGCCGTCGAGAAAGATCAAATATCCTAAACGCAACGTATGCAAAACCAGCACTCTGTGTCTGATCGTGAAAAAAAGATTTTGGATTTTTGGAAGCAAAACACTATTTTTGAAAAGTCAGTGATTCAGCGCGACCAGAGCCGTCAGTATGTTTTTTATGATGGTCCGCCATTTGCAACCGGCTTGCCGCATTACGGGCATATTGTCGCTTCGCTTCTCAAAGATATTGTGCCTCGGTATTGGACAATGAAGGGCAATCGCGTTGAACGTGTATGGGGGTGGGATTGCCACGGGCTTCCCATTGAAAATATTGTTGAAGAAAAGCTTAAGCTTAAGTCAAAAAAAGACATTGAGCGATTTGGCGTAGCACGGTTTAATGAAGCGTGCCGTTCGCAGGTGCTCCAATACGCAGAGGAGTGGAAAAAAACGATCACGCGCATGGGCAGATGGGTGGACATGGAGCACGCGTACATGACCATGGATGTTTCTTATATGGAAAGCGTATGGTGGGTATTTTCTGAACTATGGAGAAAGGGATTGATTTATGAGGGCAAAAAAGCAATGCATATTTGTCCGCGCTGTGTGACGCCGCTTTCCAATTTTGAAGTTACACAAGGATATCAAGACATCACAGACATTGCGATTACAGTGCGGTTTCGACTTACGAATGCTCATGAGATATTGGGAATAACAGAGCCGCTTTCAATTTTGGCGTGGACAACGACGCCGTGGACACTGCCTGGAAATGTTCTGCTTGCCGTTGGAGAGGATATTGCGTATGCTGTTGCACGCGTTACATACGCGCAAAAGACAGAGCTTGCAATCATAGCAAAGGATCGTCTTGGAGCATATCAAGAAAAAGGAGTGGCCGTTCAAATCATTGATACAAAAAAAGGAAAGGATCTAGCGGGTTTAAGGTACGCTCCGCTTTTTCCTTATTTTTCCGGCAACAAAAATTCATACCGCATTGTATTGGCGGATTTTGTGAGCACTGATGAGGGAACGGGTATTGTTCACATTGCCCCTGCATTTGGAGAAGACGACTAAGGGATTGGAATAAAAGAAGACACAGAGTTTATTCAGCACGTCACTATGGAGGGCGTGTTTACGGACGCAGTAAGCGATTTTTCAGGGCTAGAGGTGAAGCCAAAAGACGACCCGTCAAGAACCGACCGGGCGATAGCCGCGTTTTTGGAAAAAAATAACGCACTCTTTTTTCAAGAACCGTACACACATAGCTACCCCCACTGTTGGAGATGCGAAACCCCGCTGTTGAACTATGCCGCAAACTGTTGGTTTGTGCGCGTAACACAGATGAAACGCGATCTTTTAGAAAATAATCAAAAAATTACATGGGTGCCGGAACACATGAAAGATGGAAGGTTTGGAAAATGGTTGGAAAACGCGCGGGACTGGGCAATATCACGGACAAGGTTTTGGGGCGCTCCATTGCCGATTTGGAAAAGCGAGGACGAAGAAACGATTTGCGTTTCAAGCGCGGCAGAGCTTGAAAAATTATCCGGCACGCCCGTGAGCGATTTGCACAAACATATTGTTGATGCAATCCAGATAGTGCGCAACGGAAAAACGTTTCGCCGAATCCCGGATGTTCTTGATTGCTGGTTTGAATCCGGCTCTATGCCGTACGGCCAAGCGCACTATCCATTTGAGAATAAAGAAAAATTTGAGCGCGGATTTCCCGCGGAATTTATCGCGGAGGGGCAAGATCAAACGAGAGGATGGTTTTACACTCTCCACGTTCTTGCGTCAGCCCTTACTAGAGGGGACACGCCCTCTATTTCTGTAGGGCAGACAGAGCCAGCGTTTTTACACGTGATTGTAAACGGAATCGTGCTTTCTCAAGACGGGAAAAAAATGAGCAAGCGGCTTAAAAATTATCCCGATCCGAATTATATTTTTGAACAATACGGCGCTGACGCATTGCGATTTTATCTTGCTTCTTCACCGGTAATGCACGGCGAAAATTTGAATTTTTCAGAAGGGGGCGTGCGTGAGGTATATAACAAAACAATTAATACCTCCAGAAACGTTTTGCAATTTTATCTTCTTTTTGCAGAACAAGACGATCATATTTTTTCTGCTGAAAACATCGCAGAATCCGCAACTGTTTTGGATCGCTGGATCCTTTCGCGCTTGTCAGAATGTATTGAAGGGGCAACAAAGAGTTTGGACACATACCACCTTGCCGGCGCGACAGTTTTTCTTTCTTCGTTTGTAAGCGACCTTTCTCAATGGTATGTACGCAGATCCAGGGACAGGTACAAAAGCGAAGACAGAGCGGTTTCCGCTCCAGCGCGCGCCACTCTTTATACGGCGCTGCGAAATATCAGCATGTTGCTTGCTCCATTTACGCCATTTATTGCCGAAGAGATATATCAAGCCCTTCCCGGCAAGCTCTATGAATCCGTGCACCTTGATTTCTGGCCCAATGCTGACGCATTTTCTAAAAATAAAGACTTGCAGGACAATATGAATAAAGTTAGACGAGCGGCAGAAGCAGGGCACGCCCTTCGCGCGAAAGCAGGCATTAAGGTGCGACAGCCGCTGAAGGCGTTTTGCATGAGCGGCTCTCTGTCTGGAGAATTTCAAAACATTCTCTGCGATGAATTGAATGTTAAAAAAGTAATTACCGCCGGCAAGCTCTCTAAAGAAAGCGGATGGGTGTTTGAGCAGGATGGCAATGAATTTACAGCCCTTTGTACAGACATTCCGCAGGAACTCAAACAAGAAGGAATTCTGCGAGAACTCGTGCGCGCTATAAATTCGTGCCGCAAAGAGCACGGCCTTACCATAAAAGATTGCGTCACGATTGTATTAGACACAAAAGATCAGAATATTATTGATGTTATTTCCAAGAATACGGATATAATCGCGAAAGCAACGCTCGCGCGGGACATCAGACTCGGCACTGACATTTCCGGCGGCGCCGAACGGCTAGTTGAAGGTGCGCGCATACTGTGCGCGTTTGAAAAATAGCATTTATGTTTGCATATATTAAAGGTACAGCACTTTGCAGGTCTAGAGGCGCGATTATTGTGTCAACAGGAGCTGTTGGCTATCGCATTGCGGTGACAGACGGACTGCTTCATAAACTTAAGGACGGTCAGGATGTAGAGCTTTATACGCACCAACACGTTCGCGAGAACAGCGTGGAGCTGTACGGCTTCCCGCATGCCGCAGAAGTTGATTTTTTTGAACAGCTTTTGACTGTTTCCGGCGTTGGCCCGAAGGGCGCGCTTTCTATTCTAAACGCGGCGCCGATTGAAAAAATGAAAAACGCAATTGCGAGAGGAGATCGCGCGATTTTTAAGGGCATACCGGGAGTTGGCGCAAGGACCGCGGAGCGGATTTTGGTTGAACTGCGAGAACGCATGAAAATGTTTTTACAGCCCGCAAGCGAGCAAAGGGATGACAGTGATATTGTAGAAGCGCTTGTCAACTTTGGATATTCTCTCGTTACCGCGCGGCACGCAGTGCAAACACTGCCGGATTCTTTGGAAGGGGTGGAAGCGCGCATAAAGGGAGCGCTGAAGTTTTTGGCAAAGAAATAACAGTATGCAGGAATATGCTTGACACGCCTTTGGACCGCATATCGTGGAATTATTTTGTAGCTCAATGGCCCCATTCGCCGTTTTTACAGAGCTATGAATGGGGGGAATTTCAGGAAAAAATGGGGCATCACGTGAAGCGTTTTGTGTTTCGTCGGAATGAACGTGAGTGCTGGGTAATACAATTTTTTACGCACCCTCTTCCCGCAGGATTTTCTTATTTTTATGCGCCGCATGGTCCGGTTGGAGAATGCGATGAAGAGCAAGCAGGAGATTTTTTAGAATATGTTGACAGTGCAAGAAGAAACACAAAGGCTATTTTTTTAAGAATGGAATCCCGGCACGAGATGAAAAACAGCGCTTTGTGCCGCAATCAACGCGGCGCTCCGTCGCTCCAACCGCGGACAACACTGATTATTCCGCTCTCTCCGCAGCTGGAAGAGCTTCAAGCCGTTATGCATCCTAAGACACGGTATAACATTCGTGTTGCTCAAAGACACGGCGTTGAAGTGAGATGGTGTTATGCGCCGCCGGAAAAGACAATGGAAGATTTTTTATCTTTGTTAAAGAATACAGCGCGGCGAGATCATTTTTCTCTTCATAGGGATTCCTATTATATCGGACTGTTTGAACTATTTGGCAAACATCAGACCGGAGATATGAACGTGCCGTTTATCCGCTTCTATCGCGCCTTATTGAGTGGGCGCACCCTTGCGTGCGCAATTATTATGTTTTTTGGAGACACTGCAACATATTTGCATGGGGCAAGCTCATCACAGCACAGGAATGTCATGGCTCCGGCCGTTCTTCATTGGCAGATTATAAGGGACGCAAAAGCTCTTGGATACCAATGGTATGATTTTTGGGGAATTGCGAGAACAAATAATCCATCCGATCCATGGGCAGGCGTGACAAGATTCAAAAAAGGATTTGGGGGTTTTTTTGTCACGTATCCGCAATCCACGGATTGCGTTTTTTCTCCAATTCTATATACACTGTATAGGCAAGCGCGCCGCGCTGTTTGTCGAATAAAAGCGTAAGCGCTTTATTTGATAGTTCCCTCTCGTAGTTCAACGGATAGAATGCGGGCCTCCGAAGCCCGATATCCAGGTTCAATTCCTGGCGAGAGGATGAAACATAAACGCGATCGCCATTTAAGCGGGAGGTATTATACGAGCATGGATTGTGGATAACATGTGGAATAGTGGGGTGTTTCTGTTGATACATAAAAGTGTTCAATTGTCAGCTTTTAAACGGCAAGACTGTCTATTTGTTTATATTTAAACAAAAAAACCGCTGTTTTATCCTATAAAACTAAAAAAACACAACACCCCCTTGACAAGAGGCAAAGAGCATTGTAATATTTACCTGTTTTATACCAAGTCAAGCGTGTTATTTTGGAAAAATAGTGGAACCCCATCCCACATAAACACCACATATATAGGAATGAGGGCGAGCAACTAAACACGTAATACAAAAGAAATTCACCGCAAAATTATGCATGGTGAAATTTTTTGTTTTTTATGAACAACAAAGAACAAGAGCTTTGCAAACGAGTGTATTACACAAAAGAGCATAATGTGATTCCGCTCCCGCACCTTATTGAAGTGCAAAAGGATTCATATAGCTGGTTTCGCACCGCGGGACTTCAAGAGCTGTTAGAAGAAATTTCGCCGATTCGCGATATTGCCGGACGCGACCTTGAGCTAAGTTTTGTTGGCTATTATTTTGATGAGCCCAAGTTTGATGAGAAGACGAGCCTATCAAAAAATCTTACGTTTGAATCCGCTCTTTGGGTAAAAACGAAACTGGTAAACAAACGGACAAACGAGGAAAAGGATCAGGATATTTATGTAGGAGATTTTCCGCTCATGACCGATCGCGGCACGTTTATCATTAACGGTGTGGAGCGCGTGGTTGTATCTCAACTGATTCGTTCCGCAGGAGTGTTTTTTACTTCTGAACTATATCGTGGTTCAGATCGCCGCCATTACGGCGCAAAAATTATTCCGAACAGAGGAGCGTGGCTTGAATTTGAAACAGATGAAAATAGTTGTATATGGGTAAAGATTGACCGCAAGCGCAAAGTCGCGATTACATCTCTTTTGAGGGCATTCGGGTATGGCAGTGAAGAAGAAATCAGGCCGTTATTTGCAAAAGTTGATGCAGACCCCGATCTTCCTCATATAGAGGCAACGCTGGCAAAAGATTTGGCAAAAAACGAGGAAGAAGGCCTTGTGGAAATATATAAACGTATTCGTCCGGGCGATTTGGCAACACCTGATAACGCACGCTCTCTTATCACCGATATGTTTTTTTGGTTTGAGCGCTATGATCTTGGCAGAGTAGGCAGACACAAGATGAACCTTAGATTCAATCTTGATTTCTCGACCAAAACAAAAGAGGGCAGAGTCCTTCACAAGGAAGATCTTGTGGCGATTATTTCAGAAATCATTAAATATAATATTTCTCAAGTTGAGCCAGATGACATTGACCACCTTGGGAATCGGCGTATTCGCGCAGTCGGAGAGCTTGTGCAAAACAAGTTTAGAATAGGGTTGGGGCGCATGGTGCGCATTATCCGTGATCGTATGAGCACTCTGGATCTGGAAGCGATTACCCCTGCAAAACTTATAAACGCACGCCCGGTAATTATCGCAGTGAAGGAATTTTTCATGTCTTCGCAACTTTCGCAATTTATGGATCAGACCAATCCGCTTTCCGAGCTTGAACACAAGCGGCGCATCTCTGCGCTTGGTCCTGGAGGACTTTCGCGCGAGCGCGCCGGTTTTGAAGTTCGCGATGTGCACCCTACGCATTACGGTCGAATTTGCCCAATTGCAACGCCGGAGGGACCTAATATCGGCTTGGTCGGCCATTTGGCCTCATACGCGCGGCTCAATGAATACGGATTTATTGAAACTCCGTTTCGCAAGGTGAAAAAAGACAAACACGGAACCCCTATAGTTACTGATGAGGTAATATATCTTGACGCATTCACTGAAGAGCGCCACATCACCACCGCCGCGACAACTCTGCTTGACGATAAAGGATATTTTATCAATGACAAAGTTGAAGCGCGAAAGTATGGCCAGCCGGCGCTTGATCAAGTGGAAAACGTGGAATATATGGACGTTGCTTCAAATCAAATTGTGAGCATTTCAACATCACTGATTCCATTTCTTGAACATGATGATGCCGCCCGTGCGTTGATGGGTTCAAACATGCAACGCCAAGCAGTTCCTCTTGTGTGTCCGGATGCACCACTCATTGGCACAGGAGTTGAGCATCGTGTTGCCATAGATTCAGGGCGCATGCTTGTAAGCGACGTTTCAGGAACAATAATCGGCGTTGAAGGAGATCAAATCACTATTCAAAAGGACGATGGTGAAATTGTGAATTATTGTTTGGCAAAATTTTTGCGTTCAAACGCTTCAACCTGCATCAATCAAAAAGCGCTGTGCGTTAAAGGGAGCCGCGTCGTGCCGGGCAGCGTCCTTGCAGACGGAGCCTCTACCCAGAATGCGGAACTTGCGCTTGGACAAAACGTACTTGTTGCCTTCATGTCATGGGAGCTTGGAAACTACGAAGACGCTATTCTTATTTCCGATCGCTTGATGCACGACGATCGGTTTACATCAATCCATATTGAGAATTATACGCTTGCGGTGCGCGACACAAAACTCGGACCGGAGATTATTACGCGCGATATACCCAACGTAAGCGAAGAAAAACTGAAAGATCTTGACGAGGATGGTATTGTGCGGATCGGAGCGGAAGTTTCTTCGGGCGATATTTTAGTAGGAAAGATCACGCCAAAAGGAGAAACAGAACTTTCCCCGGAAGAAAAACTTTTGCGAGCTATTTTCGGAGAAAAAGCAAAAGATATTCGTGATTCATCTATGTATCTTGAACACGGCGAACACGGCAAGGTGATAGACGTGAAAGTTTTTTCCCGAGAAAACGGAGACAAGATGTCCGCCGGGGTGATAAAGAGCGTACAGGTAACAGTTGCGCATCTTCGTAAGATTCAGGTCGGAGATAAAATGGCAGGCCGCCATGGCAACAAAGGCGTTATTTCTCGCGTTGTTTCAATAGAAGATATGCCTCATCTTGAAGATGGCACGCCGGTAGATATTGTTCTTTCACCTCTTGGCGTCATATCCCGCATGAATCTTGGGCAGCTATTGGAAACGCACCTTGGTTTGGCAGCGCATACGCTCAATATACACATTGCGACTCCCGCGCTTGACGGTATCAAAGAAGAAACAATTCGTCAGAATCTTATCAAAGCGGGATTTCCGGGTGACGGGAAGCTGCAGCTTATTGACGGACGAACAGGGGAACAATTTAAGGAAAAGAGCGTTGTGGGAGCGATGTATATGATGAAACTTATTCATATGGTGGAGGACAAGATCCACCAACGCTCCATAGGCCCATATTCTTTAATTACTCAAC
>CAZKXN010000016.1:14823-15747 GCA_964556905.1 uncultured Gammaproteobacteria bacterium | reverse complement strand
TGCGTGGGGACGGAGGGCAGTTAGCAAAGAAAGCTTATAATCACCGTATTCCCTCCTTCGCGGGGACGGGAATGACAGTTTTAAAGCATTTTTCTACACTCTCAATTTAATAAAATGAATATCCGGTAAAAGACTGTTCTTTTCGTTTGTCGTACACCTCTTTTGAAATCTTTTTTGTTTTGTATAGTTTTTCCAGGGTTTTGCTCATAGTTGTCATTCCATCGTCGAGCCCTGTCTGCATTACAGACGCAATCTGTTCAAAATTTCCAGATCGGATGATATTTGCGACTGCTTTTGTGTTTATGAGAATCTCGCGTGCGATTACTCGTTTTCCATCTGTTGAAGGAAGAAGCTGTTGAAAGATCACAGCGCGCAAGTTTTCTGCAAGCTGGGTTTTTATTTGCCGCTGTTCATGCGGTTCAAAAATGTCAACAATACGCAGAACAGTTGAAGCCGCGCTTGAAGTGTGAAGAGTAGAAAAAACAAGATGGCCTGTTTCTGCTATTCGCAAGGTCTGCTCCACAGTGTCTTTGTCGCGCATTTCGCCGACCATAATCACATTTGGGTCTTGGCGGAAAATAGTCCGTAAGGCAGAACCGAAAGTCGGAGCGTCAATGCCGATTTCCCGCTGTTCAATTGTGCTTTTTTTATGGTCAAAAACAAATTCTATCGGATCTTCCACAGTAATGATTTTACAGGTGCGTTCTTCATTTATGGCATTGAGCATTGCCGCAAGCGTGGTTGATTTCCCCGACCCTGTTGGTCCGCATACAAGAATAAGCCCGTGGCGCAATTTTGTAAGCATTTTTTCTGTTTCTCCAAGGCCAGTGCTTTCAAATGTCGGTATTTCTGCTTTGATAATGCGCGCAGTGAGCGCGAGATGCCCCCGTTCGTAGTGAACATTGATCCGCAACCGTTCATGAA
>CAZKXN010000016.1:0-14813 GCA_964556905.1 uncultured Gammaproteobacteria bacterium | reverse complement strand
ATTCCCAGATTTGAAAACTTTTATTCAGCTTCGAATGCCTTTTTACATTCTTTGTTAAGGTCAAAGGCAGGTTCTTCTCGTGGATTATTTTCAATATCCTCGTCTTTTAGCGCTCCCTCAACGCAACCTTGGCAATCTTCAAGCTCGCCATGAACTCGGATTTGTGGCATTTTGCCGAAGAGTAGGTGAATATCGGACGCTTCTTGAGTGTAGGCAAATTTGTAAAGGTCGTAAAAGGAAAGTTTTTGCATACATCAATTATATCACATAGCATTTCACCTTCCAGTTGATATGTGGATAAGAATGCCTTGGCTGTTCCCACCCCATTTTTGATCTCTCCACTACGCTTATGCTCGACAGGGAAAAGGGACAGGGAAAAGGGACAGGGAAAAGGGGGTCAGCCACCGTTTTCTAGAAAAAAACGGTGGCTGACCCCCTTTTCCCGCTCTGCATTGTGTATGTATGCTAAAGTAAGGTATAATACAAATATGCACACATCACGGCGTCGGTCGCTCTTTGACCCTGCGTCAAAAAATCCTTTTCGACTCTCTCGGTCAAAAATAGAACTGTACACAAAATGTCCGCGGTGTTTTTATTTAGACCGCCGCATGGGCGTTTCCCAGCCCCCGGGTTTTCCATTTAACCTTAATTCAGCAGTAGATCACCTTCTCAAAAAAGAATTTGATATCCACAGGGCAAAAAACAAAGCGCATCCGCTTATGGAGGCATACGGACTTGACGCTATTCCGTTTGCTCATGAGAAACTTGACGAATGGCGGGATCCTTTTCGTGGGATTACCTACCAACATGCGCCTTCAGGATTTATTGTTACCGGCGGCGTGGACGATATTTGGGTGAGCTCTTCCGGCGAGCTTCTGATTGTGGACTACAAAGCAACAAGCAAAGATTCTGAAATAACACTGGACGCTGAATGGCAGGACTCTTACAAACGTCAAATGGAAATATATCAGTGGCTCTTTAGAAAAAATGGTTTTACAGTTTCTGACACCGGATATTTCGTGTATTGCAATGGCAAACGGGACAGAGGGGCATTTGACGCAAAACTTGAATTTGATGTTATACTTATTCCATACACAGGGTCCAGCGCGTGGATAGATCCTGCATTGCATGAGATTAAAAAGTGCTTAATGCGTGAAGCGCCTCCGGAGTCTTCTTTTCGGTGCGAGTATTGCGCCTATGTCGCGCAAGTACGCAAAGTGCTTTCAAGCTAGCAAGCAGTAGATTACCGCAACCCCTTACTTCACTTTTCTGTTAGCCATTCAACCCTCAACACTAAACCCTAAACTATCAATCCTAAATCCTAAATTCTAAACCCCATTCCTATGACCCCCCTGGAACCAGCTCTTAAAATCCTTCTTTTTCTTGCGGCAATCGCGGGATTTATGATCAGCTTCTATCTCTATCATAAGAAGCGGTCAAAAGAAACCTTGGTATGTCCTGCAGGTTTTAATTGCGACACAGTGCTCCATAGCAAGTATTCTCGTTTTTTCGGCATTCCGCTTGAACTGCTTGGCATGCTTTATTACGGCTTTGTAATAGCGAGCTACCTTGCATTGTACAACGTCCCGTATCTTGCAACACCAGTCAATCTTTTTACGATTACAGCCCTTACTGTTGCCGCGTTTCTTTTCTCTTTGTACCTTACGTTCATACAAGCGTTTAATCTCAAACAGTGGTGCACATGGTGTCTTGTATCCGCAGGTTTATGCACAAGTATCTTTCTTGCGTCCATTTCCACCGTTCGGTTTGATGTAATGGATGTTTTAATAGAGTATTATGACGCGTTTTTGTTTGCCCATATTGTCTCATACGCCATAGGCCTTGGCGTCGCAACTATCCTTGATATTTTCTTTTTCAAATTCCTCAAAGATTTCCGCATTTCAGAGTGGGAATCGGACGTACTGCACACGATCTCTCAAGTGCTTTGGTTTGCGTTCGGCTTTGTTGTGCTCACCGGACTGGCGTTGTATATGACTGAAAGCGAGATTCAAAATCAATCGCCGGCATTCCTTGCGCATCTTTCCATTATAATTGTTCAGCTTATCCTCTTGAGCATACTAAATCTTCTGATTACCCCGCGCCTTGTGCATATCTCCATGAAAGAAAAACATCACCACACTTCAGGAGAACTCCACTCGATGCGAAAATATGGATATGCCCTTTCCGCGCTTTCATTTGTATCCTGGTACTACGCGTTTTTTCTTGCGTTTGTGCAAATAACTGATGTCGGTATAGGAATGTTTTTGGGAGTATATGCAGGAATTGGATTAGCTGCGGTTATCTTCAGCCAATTGATTGACCGAACAACAGGGCGGGCGTAGATAGTTTTCGCGCGCGCGTCTCTACTATTTTCCACTTCGCCATTCCGAGTGAAACGAGGAATCTTGCCGAAGGTCTTGAGTAAAAGCGAGAGACTATCAATAACCTCGGGATTCTTCGGGTTTTGTCCTTAGTTGGTATTATTTTTTGTCTTAATTCAGCGCAGGATCCTCCCCAAACACTTTTTGCGCAATCTCAAGGCGCGCACGCTTCTGGCCGAGTGGATTTTCTTCAACACCGAGAGTAGTGGCAATTGCTCCAAGCCCAACCCTTCCTTCAAACAGTTTGAAAGATCTTACTTGTTCACTTGTCATGGTAATCCATGACTGCGGAGTTGGATATGAGCTTTGTAAAATCGCGTCTCTAACTTGCACTATTTTCCGTACATCAAGCGACGGTCTTCGTTCGTTTGGAATATGAGTCCGTAGCGCTTGGTCGGGCATACGGCCTTCTTGCCATGCCTGTTCAGTAAACAGGAGTATTCCAAGGTCGCTATGCCATTGTTCAGGCGTTCTTCTAATGAGTCTTCGAGCCTGAATGGAAGGATGATTGAGAAGTTCTTCTTTGGTCATAGCAAGGAACCGTCGTGGATCTCCAATGCCATACACAACAAAAGTTGCTTCTCCAATCTGATCACAGACAAGAACTGTACGGTTAATCCTAGGGATTTCTATAACAGCATAACTTACTTCCCGCATTTGGGACGCTTTTACCGTCCCAATGGTTACAATGTAATCATTAAGAAAGATTTCTTGTGTTTCTAAAAGGCGGGTAAGCTCTATAATGCGTTCTTCAAAACGAGCAGGCTCAAACACACCCTCGCCATGAATAGGTCCACTCTGGTTCGGGTCAGGAGGAAGGATACTGCCATTAATATGCTGTACAAGCAAAGGAGATTGAGGAGTTATTTCAGGAACTGCCAAGCGTTCAGGCGTTAGGGGTGCGTGAATTGCGCGCCGTACTGAGTGAGCGGCGGATTCCGCGGCAATTGTGAGTAATGCGCTGATATCTGTTTTTTGCTCTGGAGAGATAACAGATGAGAGAATATCTGCAGTAATTTGTTCTTGCTTTTGGATTGAGTGTTTTGGCGTAAAGCGTAATGACGCTGCCTTTTCTTCAAGTTGAATAAAAAGACGCATCATCTTCTCATAGGACGTTTGGGTACCATCGTATGCGCGGGCGGCAGTATGAGCACGGGAAACAAGATCACGATACTCCTGTATTTCTGGAATGTCTGTTATTATGCGGGTTTCTTTGAGCGGTGAAGACGAGGAGTGTTCTGGCATATACTATGGAGCGTTGTTCTTCTAGTATATATGGGAATTTGTGAAACGGCAAGGATGACAGGGAATTGCTATCCTTTCAATTAGGACAACAGGACGGGTGTAGGCAGTTTTCGCGCGCGCGTCTCTACTATTTTCCACTCGTTTTGTTTTTTGCATATAATCCAGTCAACCGGCTGATCCCAGGATTTGCGTACGAGAGGCGTGGAAGAAAGCCGTTCACTGTCTATAATTCCGATGCGAATCCACAAATACGGCACTGCGGCCAAAAATCGGTCAAACCATCCTTTCCCTCTGCCATGCCGAGTGCCTGTTTTGTCAAATGCAGTGCCCGGAATGAGTATGCATACTCCTTGACTCGGGTATATTTTTTTTAGGTTTTCCGCTATGGCGCATGGTGAGATTTCCGCACTTGCTGGCAATACAAATGTATCCGTAAAAGAATGTTCTTTAAGCATTGGAATGCTTGAGGGATCAATTTCTTTTGAAATTGGTTGATATGTGATACAATAGTTTATGTGTGCCAGCATTGCGTTCTCATGCATATAATTCTATACTAATAGCATACTACTTTGAATAATGAAACTGTTGAAATTCTGCAAGTTTGCCATTTGCAATTCTTGGACATGCTGATGGCATTTAATTTTCTAATGCGGTATGGCTGTTAAAAAATATAAAATCGCGATCGTAGAAGATGATCCAATGCTTCTCAAATACCTTTCTTCTTCTTTCAAAGCAGAGGGGATTTTTGATGTCTTTACAGCAAAGAACGGCGAAGAAGGGGAGAGTGTTATTCTGGAGAATAAACCGGATATTGTATTGATGGATATTATCATGCCGAAAAAGAACGGTTTTGAAGTGCTTGAAAGCGTGCGAAAAAATCGTGATACAAAAAATATTCCAGTTATCATGCTTTCCAATCTTGGCCAAGAGTCTGATAAAGAGCAGGCGAAAAAGCTTGGCGCAACTGACTATTGGGTGAAAGTTGAAATGGAAGTCTCTGCAATTGTGGCGAATGTGGATAAGTTTTTAGGAGTGTAATTTTCAACCCTGCGCCATTTTCATGTTTATCTCAAACGAACAATTAAAAAAAATTCTTCTTAAAGCTGAAATGCTTGACGAAGAAACGTGGAGCGATATTGTAAAAAACGCTGAACGCCTTAAAAGCCCGGTAGAAGATATCCTGCACGAACGTGATATTATCGGCGGGCACGTTTTGTATGAGCTTATTGAAAAAGAGATCAGGATTCCATACGTGAATCTAAAAAAAATTACGCTTTTAGATGGCGTGCTTGACCGTTTTAGTCCAGAAACAGTGAGCACTGCAAAAGCCATTCCGTTTGAATATGATCAAAAGAAGAAAGTCCTTAAAGTTGCATTTCTTAATCCTACGGACACAAATGCAATTCGTGATCTGGAAAAAAAATATAAGGTCAAAATTTTACCCGCTTTTACCGGAAATGAGAGCTATCGGTTTGCTTCCAAGCATTATCAAAAATCTGTCGCGAATCGCATTCGCATGGTCATTGGCAAAATCGCAAAAACCACTTCAAAAAAAACCAGGAAGCAGAACGCGCGAAAAATTTTTGATTCTGTTGTTGAATATATTTATTACACCCAGCCGTCTGACGTGCATATTGAGCATTCAGCCGATACAGGAATGATAAAACTTCGCGTGGATGGATTTTTACGCGATGAAATCTCTCTGCCCGATTCTTTAGCCGCAGAGATTGTTGATTTAGTTAAAAGTGAGTCTTTCATTAAAACTGACGTGCGTCACCAAACGGCTGATGGCAGGTTTGCATGGAATGTATTTGGAGAGCTCCTTGCGTTTCGGGTATCTATTCTTCCCACATATTACGGAGAGAAGGCGTGTTTGCGCGTACTTGATGAGTCTCGCCAGAAAGCGAGTTTGCGCGAGTTAGGGTTTCAAGACAGCGACATCGCAACAATCAAAAAAGAGATCAAACGCCCCTTTGGACTTATCCTTGTCGCAGGCCCTACCGGCTCCGGAAAAACATCAACTTTGTACGCGCTCTTCAAACTTCTCAATGTTGAGGGGGTAAGTATTGCGACAATAGAAGATCCTGTGGAATACAGTATTAGGCATATCAATCAGACGCAAGTGGATGCGGAGAATGGATTCACCTTTGCGCGCGGATTGCGGGAAATTCTTCGGCAGGATCCCAATGTGATTATGGTGGGTGAAATTAGAGATAATGAAACCGCAGGGATTGTCATACAATCCGCTCTCACAGGCCATATTGTAATTTCAACACTGCACTCCAATACTGCCGTTGAGAGCATTACTCGCCTTCGCAATATGGATATCCGGCCATATCTTCTTGCTCCTACTTTGAATATCGTGATTTCCCAGCGTTTAGTGAAACGCATTTGCCCATATTGCCGAGAAAGTTTTGCGCTTGATAAAGCTTTTCTTGATTCTATTGACAAAGACACTGGGTTGCGCGCGTCGCTTGATAAACTAAAAAAATTAGGATTGCTGACATTCCAAACATACGACGATATTCGGTTTTTCAAAGGAAAGGGTTGCACTAAATGCGGTTTGAAGGGCATGAGCGGACGCGTCGGTATTTTTGAAATTTTTAATATTGATGAAGAAATTCAAAAAATGATTCTTGAGGATCGGCCCGCGCATGATATTCAGAAATTCGCAGAAAGCAAGGGAATGCTCACGCTATTTGAGGATGGCCTTGCTAAAGTGCTTGCTGGCGAGACCACCATAGGAGAGATTATGCGGATTTTGAGCTAGAGTGCGGCTATATACACAACACAGTACGATGCCAAGTATTCAAAAACACACCCACAAAGTGAGTTATAACCGAATTTTACGAAACTGCCAACAATGCTCTTTCGTTGTCATTCAGGATGTCTAAAAACGGTCATCCCCGACCTGATCGGGGATCCAGTCAGCAAAGAAAGCTTATAAATACTGCCCTTCCCGCCTTCGCGGGAATGACAAACCGAGCGATTTGGACAGTTTTTATACAGTCTGAAGGGCAGTAAAATAAACGTTTTTTCCGTATGAACTGGATCCTTCCGATGGCCATCGGAGTGATGACAATTTCGTAATTCAGAGTAGGATGACATTCCTCGTCGGGGTACTCGCCAGACGCAGTGAGTATACGGCATGGCTTGACCAAAAATCGTTTTTATACTAAAATAGTAAAAGTATGAAAATAGGAAATATCGCAAAAACCAATGATAAAGGGCAAGTCGTCATTCCGCGAGAGTTGAGGGCTGAACTTGGCATTACCGAAGATGTGCTTCTCAATGTTGTAAGGAGAGGCAATACTATTTGCATGTATCCAGTATCGGGGGTCCTCGGCGTTAGTGAGTCTGATGAGGGATCGTATTTGAACATTTTGCAAAAGACACGCGGCACATGGAAGAACGAGCAATGGACTTCTCTAAGAAAAAAGAGAAAAGCCATTGAGCGTGTTGCTTCAAGCAAACGAAAAAAATCATGGTAGTCATTGATACGAGTATTATCATAGATCATCTCCGCCAACCATTCTCACAGGATACTGTCTTTATGAAACTGGTTCGTCGGATCCAGAAGGAGCAATTATTGCTTTCCGTTATGACTGTTCAGGAACTTTTTGAGGGAAAAAGCACAAAGGATTCGCGAAAAGAAGAGTATCTTCTTATGACTATTACCCCGTTAAAGATCGTTCCGTATACATTTGAAATGGCGAAAGTCGCCGGTGAAATCGCTCGCGATCTAAAACGCCCCATTGAACTTGCAGACGCGGCTGTTGCGGCAACAGCTTTGATCTATTCCGCACCTCTTTTTACATTGAATAAGAAAGATTTTGTTGGTGTTAAAGATTTGGAATTGTTTGAACTGACATAGGCTCGCTTGGAGTACAAGGGGCGACCTATGCTTTCTGTTGTGAATCGCAATAGCATAAGGTCTTTAGAGGTATCCACACCCCTCCGCCTTGACGATTGGCGTAGAGAAGCAGTATTCTATCCGCATATTTATTTTTTTTCACAAACATGCTTGACATAAAATTTATCAGAGAAAATACGGAAGCGGTGCAGCATGCGATTACTGTCAAACACATCAATCTTGATCTTGATCGCCTCATTGCGCTTGCCGACGTTCGGACAGAGTTGATTCAGAAGGGTGATGCCCTGCGAGCCGAAAAAAACAAGAACACCGAGGCGATTCAAAAAGCTTTACAGGACGAACGTGCTACGATCGTTACACGCGGCAAAGAGATTAAAGAGGAGCTTCATGCGCTTGAACAAGAACATAGTGATGTAGAACTGGAATATGAAAAACTCATGCTAAGAGTGCCAAACATTCCTTCAGATGACACGCCTGTGGCTCCTGACGCTTCCGGCAACAAAGAAGTCGCGCGATGGGGAACGCCGCCAGCATTTTCATTTCCCGTAAGAGATCATGTTGATCTTGGGCGCGCCCTTGATCTTATTGATCTTGATGCGGGAGTAAAGACTTCGGGGTTTCGCGGATACTATCTCAAAAACGAAGCCGCTCTACTGCATATGGCTTTGCAATGGCATGCGCTTAATAAGCTTGTCGCAAAAGGGTTTACTCCGTTTGTGCCTCCAACCATTGTGAAGGACTTTGCTCTTACGGGCAGCGGGCATTTTCCCGGATTTCGCAATGAGATTTACAGAATCGCCAATCCCGGAAAACTCGCTTCCGGCGAAGAAAGCACAGACGCGATGTATTTGGCTGGCACATCGGAGCCCTCTCTTCTTGCGTATCAGTCGGATAAGACATTTAAAGAGAAAGAATTGCCGATAAAAATGTGCGGGTTTTCTCAATGCTACCGTTCCGAAGTCGGCAGTTACGGCAAAGATACAAAAGGACTTTTTCGGCTCCATGAATTCGTAAAAGTTGAGCAGGTGATTTTATGTAAAAATGACACCGCGGTTTCAAATCAGCATTTGGAAGAAATGCGGGGAATTGCAGAGGAACTACTTCAAGAGCTCAACCTTGCATATCGCGTGGTCCAGATTTGCACCGGCGATATGGGTGCTGGAAAACACAAGATGTATGATATAGAAACGTGGATGCCTTCCCGCAATGATTACTGCGAAACTCATTCAGACTCAAACCTTACTGATTGGCAGGCGCGTCGGCTTAATATCAAATATAAGACAGCGGATGGCAAAAAAGAATATGTCCACATGCTTAACAACACGGTCATTGCATCGCCGCGGATTTTGATTGCGCTTTTGGAGTGTTATCAGCAGGAGGACGGGTCTGTCGTGATTCCGAAAGTATTGCGTCCGTATCTTGGCGGCAAAGATGTGATTTGCAAAAGACCGTTCGTATGTTGATTACACACAGCAGAAAAATTTGGTCATCGTTTCCTCACGCGTTCTAATGACAGGTGGGATGCTTTTTCAAACCTAACCGTCGCGAAGAACAAATAGATTTTTTCGTCGATAGCTTGTAGATATGCCATCTAAAAAAATTGGTATATGTCCAATCTATCTTGAGAAAATCTCTCTGTTCTATTCGCTCCTTCATGGTTTTTTCAAAAGCACCCCACCTGTCATCGCCACTTCGAATATTGATTGCTACACATTAAAATAATCAAATATGAACAAACAAAAAATACTCTTTGCCGTCATTTTTACGATTCTTGGCTTTATCGCTTTGGAAGTGAAACTCACAAATCTTGCAGGGTCAAAAGCATCATTCACTCTCTTTGATGCGTTTGCGCCGATTGCGGGAACGTTTCTAGGTGGCGGCATCGGAATTATTTCAGTCGTGGCGATGAAAATTATCAATGGATTTGTGCATAGGGCGGATATGGTAGATATAGGTTTTGTGATTCGTTTGATTCCGATCTTGTTTGCTGTTTTGTATTTTGCATCCAAACGGAAATCGTTTTTGATTGTTCCTCTGCTTGCCATCGTTGCATTTAATCTGAATCCCGTTGGCAGGCAGGTCTGGTTTTTCTCTCTGTTTTGGACGATTCCGATTATCTGCCATTTCTTTCGTGAGCGATTTCTTCTCGCACGCGCGCTTGGGGCGACATTTGGCGCGCACGCGGTCGGCGGAGCGATATGGGTGTGGATGATACCATTGCCAGCGAGCGTATGGATTGGCTTAATCCCGGTTGTTATTATTGAACGCTCACTCTTCGCGCTTGGAATTGCCACGTCATTTGTCGGCGTAACGGCTATTATTCATTTTCTACTTGCAAAATATGGAGTGGATCTCAATCCAAACACGGCCCATGCGGCCTCCCAAAGACTCTCTGTGGAATCTCCTCGATGATAAAATAAAGAAAATAAAAGACGGGGATATCGTCCTGATCACTTCAAAGATTCTCGGGATTCATCAAGGTAGGTGTATACCAATATCTTCAGATATTGACAAACAAACACTTGTGCGGCAAGAAGCAGATGAATTGATTCATGAGCGTCAACCCATACACCCGCCTTTTCAGATCACGATTAAGCACAATACTCTTATTGCGTCAGCAGGCATAGATGAAAGTAATGCACTTGGGCATTATGTGCTATGGCCAAAAAATGTGAATCAGTTGTTGCGAGAGATTCATCAATATATATGCCGGAAAAGGAAAATAAAAAAACTTGGCGTGATCGCAACAGATAGCCATATTATTCCGCTTCGCCGAGGCGTGGTAGGAGTTTCAATCGGTTTTTACGGAATTGAACCGCTCCGAGATTATAGGGGGAAAAAAGATATTTTTGGCCGGACTCTGCTCTACAAGCAAAGCAATATCATTGATTCTATTGCCGCATTCGGCGTTTTTTTGATGGGCGAGGGCAGTGAGCAGACTCCGATCGTGATTTTGCGATATGCACATTTTGTTCGATTTGTCAAGAGGGGGACATATCGCAAGCTCATCATCCCCCGCAAACACGATCTGTATCGGCCGTTGTTAAAAAGGTTTAGGAAGTCCTCGTCGTTTTAGCGGCAGAGGCAGTACCTTTTAAAACCAGGACGTCGTGGACAGTAAAAAGATTTTTTTATCGATAGCTTGTAATTAACTTATCCATAACTTTGTTTTCTTACCAATCTATCTCTAAAAAATCTTTTTACTGTTGTCACTCCTTTATGGTTCTAAAAGGTACTGCCTCTGCCGCAATAATACAAAAAGCCCTTCTGTTCAATCAATGTGATATGCAACCATTAACTATTTTTCTTATCGCCGCAATCTCTATCGACGGTCGTATTGCCGGATACTCGGGTCACAAAAGCGATTGGACGAGCAAGGAAGATAAAGATTTTCTTCATGAAATGCTCGATGCAAGCGACTGCGTCGTCGTGGGGCGTAGGACGTATGAGATTGCGCGCGAGCCGCTGTCAAAACGAACCTGTATTGTGTTTACAAGATCTGGCAAGAATCCTGATACAGGAGTTGTATGTTTTAATCCTGCAAAACAGGATTTTTCTGCATTCGTGAACGAAAAAGCGTACAAGGATATCGCAGTCCTCGGTGGGACCGAAGTATATACATATTTTTTGGAGAATAATTTGTGTACAGACCTATATCTCACAATTGAGCCAGTTGTATTCGGCAAGGGTCTTCCTCTTTTCGAAACGGAAAAATTTGAGATGAAAAATTTTCGCTTGCAATCAACACAACCTTTGAATTCGCAAGGCAGTGTCCTATTGCATTACACCATTCAGTGAGGAATCTGCCATATCGCGCATCAAAGAAAGATAATTCGTTTTCTTTTCCCTTGACAATGGTTTGAATATCGTGAATGCTACCATATAAGGAGGTGGAGACTATGGAGGAGCTCCGAAACAGCGCACGAAATTTCTGGCGGCTTAGCCAGAGTGTGCTAAGGGACATTGAAAATATAAAAAAAGTGTTAGAGTTATCGGATGACAAGCGTTATGCAGCGGGCATACTTGATTCGGCGCTTGTGAGATTCTCATTGGTTCGTTTGTATGCGTCACAAATTTCAGATCTTATTGAAGGGCAAGAAATAGACGCACAGCGGTTTGTAGGAACTGTGCGAAAATTTACAGAAAGATCTGATGGCACTGACACCATTGCGCAGATTCTTATCCGCCTTGCTCAAGAGTGTTCAGTTTTTGAGATCTGTCTTTATTATAGTTCTCTTTTAGACCAGGTGGATAATTCATTAGGAGCTCTCATGGGGAGTCTTAATGGGTTTTATATTATTCCCGAAGAGGAAGAGCCGGAGAGTTATGATTTTGCCCTTACCCCTTCGGCAAGTTATATTGCCAACGAGCATTCCAATTCGTTATCCGGGTTGGTGTATGATATTATTCAGAAAAATGAAAACCCGGAACCGCAATGCCTTGGAATGATTCAAAAGGCATTTCGCGGCCTTTTGGAAGAGCTCCGGATCGTTGCGGCGATTTGGAGTGAATACTCTAGAGACTGACTTAACGCCTTGCACAATAGTTTGTAGGGCGTTTTCTTATTTCTGCAATTCTTTCATGAGCGTAATATAGAATGATAGATTGTGTATTGTCGCTATGCGCAATGCCAGGCCTTCCTGAATTGAGAAGAGATGGCGAATATAGGAGCGTGAATATGTTTTACACGCATGGCATAAGCATGTCGGATCCAATGGTTTTGGATCGTTTGCGTATGCGGCATTTTTTACATTAAAAATCCGATAAAAATTTTTTGACCATAAAGATACTTTACGCACTCGCGCGTATATTCGTCCGTGTCTTGCTTCGCGAGTCGGAATCACACAGTCAAACATGTCCGCGCCTTGGCTAACTGCAGAGGTAATATCTTCAGGTTTTCCCACGCCCATTATATAACGAGGTTTATCTTTTGGAAGGAGAGCTGTGTTCCACCCTAATACTTTATTGCGGATGACTGGCGGCTCTCCTACTGCAAGGCCGCCAATCGCGTATCCGTCAAAATTCAATTTTACAAGTTCGCGCACAGCAGTATCACGCAATTTTTTATATGTTGATCCCTGCGCTATTCCAAATAAAAGCGGACGCCGTATCGGCGGAACGCGCCTCTTTTTCATTATTGAGTCAAAATGTTTTTTACTTCTCTGCGCCCACTGTAACGTGAGCGCAAGTGATTTTTCAGCGTATTCGTACTTGCATGGCCATGGAGGACATTCGTCAAGCACCATAATGATGTCTGAACCGATTGCGAGCTGTGCATCAACAACTGATTCAGGCGTAAGGTGAATTTGCGATCCGTTAATTTCAGACGTAAAGGTAACTCCTTCTTGTGTGAGCTTTCGGAATTTTGAAAGCGAAAACACCTGATACCCGCCGCTATCGGTAAGGATTGGCTTTCGCCACTGCATAAATGAGTGCAGTCCTCCATGTTTTTTGAGTACATCAAGCCCTGGTCTCTGAATAAGATGATATGTATTGGAAAGTATGATTTCTGCTCCGAGTTTATTTAGTTCCGCGGGAGTGAGGTTTTTTACTGCTCCGCGCGTTGCTATGGGCATAAAGCAAGGAGTATGGATTTTTCCATGCGGTGTTTTGAGTATTCCTCTACGGATGTTGTTGTGTTTTTTTACAAAAGTGAAGTGGTTCATACGTATTTTGCATTGTATCACATAAAAAAAATAATCGGGCGCCAGAAGCGACGCCCGCGAGGAAATGCGCACGAGAATGTGAATTGAAATGCAACCCCTTTGCGAGGATTGTTTTTTTTATTCCATTTTTCAAACTTCTTACTGTTTTGGCGCGGCTATGCCGGCTTGAGTGCATGTTTGGCAATTACAGCCCTTGCACATTTTGCAATTCGCGCTGTGTGTGGCAAGTTCAATGATTGCCGAGAGTCCCACTAGAACATATACGGCCTTTGCGGCTGTGGAATCCATTCCTCCAAGCCATCTGCCGATATCCCAACCCATAAGCCCGAATAAGAGCCAGTTGAGACCTCCGACGACAATTAAAACAAAAGTCACCACGTGGAGTGTTTTCATGACACTTTCATATTAAAAGTTATACACATAGTATAGCACAGTAAGAGCATTAATATTATAGTTCACAGTAGACTGTTTACAATTTTTTTACCGTTGTGTTAGTGTAGATACATTCACGCCTCCTTGCCGTCCCCGCGAAGGCGATAGGGACTGGAATGACTGTAAGACGTTATTTATGTTTCCTCTTGAATCCTTTGCTCCACAATATAAGCGAGATGAATATGCGGAAGCGGAAAAATGGCTTTTGTCGCCTTTTTTTTCAAATCTTGATCAATCCGTGTATGTGCCGTATGCGGTGTCTCCGGAGCTTATCGGCGCGATTTGTTCACGCGCAAGCCGCGCAATGCACGACCTTCGCTATCTTTATCTTCATGAGTTTATAGAGCCATTTGTCCATCCTGTTCGCGAAGAAAAAGATACTAATGAAACATGGAATCAAAAAATAACTCATGGCGCCGCGTTGCAGGAGTTTATTGAATTTCTTCATAAACATTCTTTTCAAGAACTTTTTTCAAATCCTCGCGCTCGGTCTTTTTTTGTAAAATGGCTCGCTCAATACGGTGACGATTCCATTGCGCAGATGGCAGGGACTCATCTTGTGTTTTCCGGTCTATCCCAGGTTGCCATTAAGCATATTGAAGATCAGCGTATCGGCCTCGCGCCCATAGAGAAATCCACGAGATATGTGAATTACGGCGAGAAGATCAATGGTCATTACCTCTATTACACAGATCCTACGTTTGAGCAGTACGGAGTAAAAGAAGAATACGAGCGAGTGATGAACGGGCTTTTTGATGCGTATAATGCGCTCATGCCTCGTTTAATAATATATGTACAGCAAAAATTTCCACAAGAAAAGCTTTCAGTGATTGAAAAAAAGGCGTTTGATGCATTGCGGGGGCTTTTACCCACCTCAACGCTTTCCCAAGTCGCTTTTTTTGGAAACGGCCAGGCATTTGAATATATGGTAAGCCGATGCGCTCGGCATCCATTGGGAGAAGTGCGCTGGGCAGGAGAGGCGGCATACGAAGAATTAAAAACAGTCACACCGGCGTTTTTGCGCCGCGTTAAAGACCAAGAGAGCAGTGGAATTGTGAATGCGTATCAGGAATATCTTTCACTGAAATACGATCGCGTTGCTCCGTTTGTTGACGCGAATCTTACAACCGCGCGTGGCAGGTGGCAGCCGCATACATCTTCTCGGGTACAGCTTATTGAATACGACCCTCACGGCGAAGAAAAAGTAATTGTCGG
>CAZKXN010000015.1:9719-16150 GCA_964556905.1 uncultured Gammaproteobacteria bacterium | reverse complement strand
AAACGCAAAACATGTTGGCACGATTTCATATATTACCCATGAAAATCAATCTGTAATCGCGGAAGCGCTCGTGTTTGATAAAGTAAATCCATGGGCAAAACTTATTGAACTCAATTCAACGCATCCGCTCACCGGCAAACGGATAGAACACCTTCAAAAGCTTGCCGTAAAAAAGGGTTCAATGTTTCCGCTTGATGTGCAAAGCGCGCTTGCTAAACTTTCCATTGACCGCGGACGGCTTAAAAAAGATTTTATGAACGGAATCTTCGTGCTTTCTATTCCGTGGATCATGGGGCTTTTAGGTCTTATTTTTCTTCCATTCCCGCTTGCTATCGGATTGTTCGCCATCGGACTCGTTCTTCAAATCCCATACAAATTTCCGCGTAGTACGCCCCAAGAAACAACTGTGCTTGATGAACTGCGAAATCCTTATGCTTCGCCAGTACGCGGAAAGCCAATCGCGCTTACCGGCAGTGTCATAGGCAGGGGCGTGCCTGGCTATGTGTTTGGCGAAGACATGATGTACCAGGATAAAACAGGGATGATCTTTCTGGATTTCACGCATGCGGCTGGATTTATCGGCAATATGTTTTTCGGTCTTACAAAAGTGCATAAGCTCCTGCAAGTTCCATCCCGCGCGCAAGGATGGTTTTACCGCGGAATGGGAGCGCATGTATCTTTACAACAGCTCAAAACTGAAACACAAACAATCAAAAGCCATCCTGTTGCCTGGGCGGTTGCAATACCGCTTCTGCTCATAGGAATATCCATTATATGGTTTTTTCTTAGCATAGGAACATTTTAAAATAATCCCATTTTAAAAATGGATCTCTCATCAGTTATTCTTGTGGTTGTGGGGCTTGTTCTTTTTGAGACAATCTCCAGTATTGATAATGCCATCATAAACGCTGAAGTGCTTTCCACCATGGGCGCAAAAGCGCGCCGCTGGTTTTTGCTGTGGGGCATTCTCTTTGCGGTGTTTTTAATCCGAGGGCTCTTGCCATGGATTGTCGTATGGCTGGCAACGCCAGGACTTGGGCCCATTGAGGCGCTTACTGCAACGTTTAGTTCAGACCCGCGCGTGATTGAAGCAATAGAAAATTCAGCGCCTGTCCTCCTTATCGGAGGCGGCACTTTTTTACTGTTTCTTTTTTTTCATTGGTTATTTTTGGAGCCAAAAAATTTTGGTTTGTTTGGAGAAAAATTTTTCCAAGCGCAAGGCGTGTGGTTTTATGCGATTGTATCAATCCTATTAACTGGAATAGTCTGGTTGGCAATGCAAGAAAATCCCATGATGGCTTTTGGCGCTGTTGTCGGGTCCACGGCATTTTTCATTACTCATGGATTTAAACAAAACGCAGAGCAAAAAGAAAAAGACTTGATGAAACAACACCTTTCCGATGTCAATAAGATATTGTATCTTGAAGCAATTGACGCAACATTCTCCATTGACGGCGTGCTTGGCGCATTTGCGTTTACTCTTGCCGTGCCGCTTATCTTAATAGGAAACGGCATTGGCGCAATAGTCGTACGGCAAATAACGGTTGGCAATATTGATCGCATTAAAAAATATGTGTTTCTTAAAAATGGAGCTATGTACTCCATTTTATTCCTTGGACTCATCATGCTTGGGGAAGCATTTGGCTTGCATATTCCGCAGTGGGTTGCACCAATTATAACATTTGCAGCAGTGGGATACTTTTTCCACAAATCGAAACGGCGATTGATTTGCTAAAAAAATTCAAAAACCACGGACTGTGAAGCAGACATATACAGCTAATTTAAAAAATATTAATCTCGCTATTCAAAGAATATGAAACCAGCCAGACTCGGCTTTCCCTATACATCAAGATATGAAATCCCTGAATTAAGAGACAGGAGACATTTAATAGCAGCTAGGCGAAACCTCACGGAAAAAGAAGCATAAGAATTCGTTCGTCTTGAAAATAAAGTAATGAAAGGAGCAAAATTGACAGAAAAAGAGGACCTCACCCTTGCTTTATTGCGTTTGCTAATGGAGAAAAAACGCGAGATTTCGTTCTTAACACCTGACAATACCCAAGAGAAAGGAAATCTTACGAAAGCTATTTCTGAACTTACGGCAACACTTAAAAAAATAAATCCTAAAATATACATAACTTGATTTTTTATGCGAGAATCTTTATCAAAACGAGTGGAGCAAAAACGCACAAGAGCAATTGAAACCGCCCTGCCGCTGGCTATGGCGCTCACAATAGAATGCGGAGGTGTTTCCGCTCTGGCGCAAACGCCGCAAACTGCAAGGCAGGAAATCTTCCAACCGCCGCCGCAGGCAACTAATCTTTACCAACTTGAAACTCCTACAGAACAAGAAATACAAGGCAGTCCTTTTGTAAAATTTCTTCTTGCTCGCAGTGAAAAAGATCTTGCGAAAGTTGGTCTGAAAAAAAGTGACATACCTCATATTATCACCGGCATTGCGCAAAAATCAGAAATACGCATTTTGGGAAACGGAAAAAGAGAGCATGTCATGTACACAAATACTGACATATTGGATAGGGGGTTTCATCTTTGGTGCACGGCGGCTCTTGCAACTTCTTCCCTGTTTTCTCCGGCTGATATCCGTTCAACAATGCCAAAATTTCTTAACGAACTTGAGAAGCGCACGGGCCTCAAAGCAACTCTTGAATCCTCAACAGCTTCTTCAAATGTTGATCTCTATATCATAGAAAAAAACTCGCTAACTCAAACATACACCGGAGGACACGGAAAACTACTTGATCAAAAGCATGCGACTCCGCTGGGGGTATTTGCTGACAATACAACAACATACGCTGATGCTGTTCTCGTTGACCATAGAATTTATGAAAGTCCGCATTATAAAAACCTCCCCAAAAATGTAGCCGTACAATTTGGGATTGATGTTATGCAAAAACTCGCCATTCATGAAATACTTGCGCATCTTGTGCTCGGCCGCAAGCATACGCGTACGCAAGGGGATATTTCAAAGGGAGATATACAATATCAAATCAGAAGCGTTGAATCCGGCGAAGCAAAATTAAAGCCCTGGTCCTATCACTATCAAGGAGACAACGGAAAATCATATACTGCGAATTTTACTGACGGATTTGTCTTAGATGATGAAACAAATAAACTTATACGATTTTTGCGACTTGCGCGCAGTATGGAAAAACCGCGTTCAAATCCCCCTTCTCGAACTCATCACTAGCGACATTCGCCATATACTTTAACCAAAAACCATGATCACTCTTTCAAACGGACACTCATTTGAATACATGGCGGCAAGCGGAGCGTTGGCATTTGACGGCCAGGGCTGGCCATGGGAACGGCCATTACATTGGATTGGTTTGCTTGATCCAACCATTTTTACTATTGTTATAAAAACACTCACACGACATCCCAGAAAAGGAAATCTTCGCTGGTATAACCCATTGAGATGCATACGATTCTTACCTCACGGAGCAGTAAATGCTGTAGGCCTTACAAACCCAGGAATAGAATGGTGGTGCAAAAAAATCGGACCAACCATTGATAAGAATAAAATAACATTAGTTGGCTCCATTTTCACTGACAATAACAATGATGAACTTGCTCAAATGGCGGAAATGCTCAACGGCTATGACCTCGTAGCCATTGAAATAAATGCGTCGTGCCCGAATACGCAGGGAGAAATGCTCGGCAATATTGAAAAGGTCATTGACGGATTAAAAAAAGTAAAAGAAAAAACCCGCTTTCCTGTTTTGGTCAAGCTCTCTGTAATGCATGATATTGAAAACCTTGTGCCTCGGCTAGAGGGTCTTGTGGAAGCAATTTCTATCAATACGGTGCCGTGGAAGAGTATGTTTCCAGATAAAAAAAGTCCTCTTGCTCGCTTTGGCGGAGGCGGAGTGTCAGGAAAAATTGCGCAGTCTCATACATGGGATTTAGTAAAAAAACTTTGCTCCATTACTTCTATTCCGATCATTGGCCCAAGTGTATGGGAATATGAAGATATTGCAAAACTCCGAGCTCTGGGAGCGCGAGCTATTAGCTTTGGGTCTATTTTTATGTGTTACCCATGGCGGCCGACTTTATACGCAAAGCGTGACACAGCATCCATATGACCCGTCAAGAGATTCAATCCATATTTGAAGAAGTCGGCGCGATTATTACTGACAGCCATATCGTGTACACATCAGGCAAACACGGGAACGCGTACATCAATAAGGATGCGGTCTATCCGCATACGGAAAAAATCTCCGCGCTTTGCGAAGAGATTGCTGAACGATTTAAAGATGATATGCCTGATGCGGTAGTGGCTCCGGCGCTCGGAGGAATTATTCTTTCGCAGTGGACTGCGCATCATCTTTCGCAAAAACTAGGCCACCCTGTCTATGGAGTGTACGCGGAAAAAACCGAAAACAGCGGATTTGTAATCAAGCGCGGTTATGACGGACTTATTAAAGGAAAAAAAGTTTTGCTCGCAGAAGATGTGCTCACCACAGGAGGATCAATAAAAAAAGTGGTTGAGGCAGTGAGGGAAATTGGTGCAGAAATTATCGGGGTTGCCGCTCTATGCAATAGAGGCGGAATTACGCCGGCGGATATTGGCAATGTGCCAAAACTCGATGCGCTTCTCTCAATAACACTTGAAGCATGGGAACAATCTGACTGCCCTCTCTGCAAGAAAGGCGTGCCTATAAATACAAAAGTAGGTAAGGGCAATGAGTTTTTAGCAAAGAAAAATTGAGAGAATAAAAAAATTTTAGAAAGCTAAATCTGTAAAAAATTGTTTCTACAGGTTCATCTCGAGGCCGCAAAAATGCGACAATCAAAGGATCAAATCCTTAAAAATCACAGAATAGATCAGTAAAAAACATTTCTCTGCAGTTTCAAGCTATTCTTTTTCTTCTTCCTCTTTTGGGGGTTGTTTACAGCTGTCTTGTATTTCTTCAATACGCCGTTCTACAGAGTTTATTATTTGATCTAGTTGTTTTTCTTCCTCGGTAAGTTGTGCCAATATCGCCTCTATACTCTCTATCGTTTTTTTATACTGTGGATTTTCTGAAATATCCAACCGATACACTTCTAATAAACTTTGCATTTTTCTTTTTAACCCGCGAAACGCTCCTTCCGCTTCAGAGAGTTTGTCAATGTGTTTATTGAGCTTGTGTGCTGTGCCCATCTCAATATGCTGTATTTTTGGTCTTTCTTTTCCTTCACTCATATTTTTAGCTGGTAAAAATTCTCCAGTTTACTATCGTATGCACCGGCCATCCGCGAAGGCGCATACCGGCATACGGAGACCATCCGCATTTTGTTTTTTGGTGTTCGTTTTTCACCTCTTTTTCTAATGCAAGGTCTACAAGCACAATATCATTATTTTGCGGAATGTCAAAAATGTGCTCTATGTTGCCGCGTGTAATGTCAATGATTTTGTCGTGCGTAATGCGGCCTTTATACGCGGCATCTAAAAGAAGCGCAAAATAATTTTCAATCCCGGGAACACCTGATGGAGCAAGTCCATACGGCTGATCTTTTTCTGCAATGGTATGAGGCGCATGGTCGGTTCCGATAGTATCAATAGTACCGTCTTCAATTCCTGCCCATAATGCTTCATTATCAGCGACGGTGCGAAGCGGTGGGTTCATTTGCGCGCGCGTGCCCAGTGTCGCATACGACGTTTCATTCAAAAAAAGATGATGCGGCGTTGTCTCCAAATACACATTTATCCCTTCTTGCTTCGCTTTGCGCACCATAGCCACTTCGTCTGCAGTGCTTGCATGAAGCACATAGAGAATGGCGCCGTATTTTTTCGCCGTCGCAAGCGCGCGTTCCAATGCCGCAACAGCGCAATCTCGCGCACGAATTTTTGAATGAAAAAAAACATCGTTTGCTTCAGGATATTCACTCTTATGTTTCTGCATCACCTCTTCATCTTCCGCATGCACTGCGACAACAAGCCCGAGCCGAGCGGCAATTTCGCAAATATATTCAAAATCTTCTTGCCGTTCAAGGAGCAGATTTCCTGTGCTTGAACCTAAAAAAACTTTGATGCCGATAATATCTTTTGCGCACTTTTCTATTTCGTCAATGTGCGAAGAGTGCGCGCCAAGATAGAGAAAATAGCGCAATGGAATTCCGGCCGCCCCAAGCTGTCTGTCAATCAATGACTTTTTTTCACTAAGAAGCTCGCGCGTAGCGCAAGCCGGATTATTGTTTGGCATATCAAATACCGTTGTAACGCCTCCTGCAATGGCCGCGCGCGCGCCTGTTTCCCATGTTTCCTTGTGTTCTCCTCCGGGAGTCCGAAAATGAACATGCGGGTCAATAAGCGCCGGAAAAACTGTCAGTCCTTTTGCGTCAAGTATCTTTTCTTCCGCGCTTGCGTGTGTAATCGTCGTTTCTTCTCCGTCATGCGTCAAACAGTTCTTGATAACGAGCATACTTAT
>CAZKXN010000015.1:8595-9709 GCA_964556905.1 uncultured Gammaproteobacteria bacterium | reverse complement strand
ATATTCTTTTACATCGCTTCCGACAAACATGCGCTCGCAATAGACGCACTGAAGCCGAACGTTTTTTCCTGCCGGATAAATGAAAAAACGCGTTTCCATCTGCTCATGATTCGTTATGCAATTATGGTTGGGGCACACAATAAGGGCTGTGATCATAGAAGGAAGCTCAAGGACTTTTTTTGAAGCCACATGATAATTTTGTATGCGAGCCAACGTCGCTCCGGGCGCGAGAATCGCGATTCTATCCTCTTCTTGAGAAGTAATCACACGATCTTCAAGTTTAATAAGATCTTTCCGTTTCAGGCGTTTGCTAAAAAGATTCATGCCCACCGTAGCCACTTTTGGATGAGTCGTAAGACGCAGTAAGGCAAGGATTCTCAAGCCCTGACCGGCAGGAATATGATCAATGACTGTCCCGTCTTTTATTGCTGAAACATGTCGTATTGCTGGTGTCATAACATAATTTTACATTACATATTTATAATTTTCCCAACACAAGACCAAGCACTGCTTGACGGACACAGATGCCGTGCTTTGCCTGCACAAAATATTGCGCTTGCGGCAATTCATCCACCGCACGGTTAATCTCATGCACCCGAGGAAGGGGGTGCAATATGCAAAGGTTGCTTTTTCCTCCTATAACATGCTCGGGCCGCAATTGATACGTATCCTTGACTCTGTTGTATTCTACGCTATCAGTAAATCGTTCTTTTTGAATCCTAGTCATATAGACTACATCAACCCGTTTGATAATATCTTCAATTCGCTCATGAAAAGAAAATTTCATTTGATGGGAGCGCAATTCATGCAAGAGTTCCTGCGGGATTTGCAATGAGGAGGGTGAAACAAAATAAAGACGCACTTGAAAATGAGTAAGCGCGCTTACAAGTGAATGTACGGTGCGGCCGTATTTCAAATCACCAACAAAAGCGATATGAAGATCGTCAATTTTTTTCTGGCTCTTATGAATGGTGTATAAATCCACCAAGGTTTGGGTAGGATGCTGATTTGATCCGTCACCGGCATTAATCACCGGCAAACGGCTTGCCTCCGCTGCTCGCCGAGCCGCCCCATCACACGGGTGGCGTATGACAATCACGTCTGAATACTGGCT
>CAZKXN010000015.1:7485-8585 GCA_964556905.1 uncultured Gammaproteobacteria bacterium | reverse complement strand
CTCACAATGGTTATTGTGTCACCGAGGGACTCTCCCTTTACCGAGGACGTAACGCCTGCGTCCGCAAACCCAATCACATCCCCGCCAAGACGAAGCATGGCTGAATCAAACGAAAGTCGTGTTCGTGTAGAAGGTTCAAAAAAGCAGCTTGCCATAATTTTCCCTTTCAAAAGAGTTCCTGCATCTTTTTTACTGTCAATTGCGCGAGCAACCCGCACGATGTACATAAGTTCGTGCCGAGTAAAATCCTTGATAGAAATGAAATCACGAGACGCGAATGATATTTTTTTCATACATATATGTTAGAGAAAAATTTGATTTTGATATGTTTTCTGCTTGGATTTAGAAGCTTCAATGCGAGAAAACCGATATGCTGTTGCGCACATAATCCTGCCATGAGCGTACGGGTATTTTTTTACCATCAAATTCACTTATAGACTTCAAAAATATCCGTGCCGATTGCACATTGGTAATAAGAGGGATGCTGTGATCAATGGCAAGGCGTCTTATAGCGTACCCGTCCGTACCGCGGTCATGGCCGTTTGCGCGCGGAATATTAATAATCACGCCTATGCGGTTCTGCAAAATATACTCCAGCAATGTTGGTGTAAGGCCGTCGCTCAATTTGTACACAAAATAACACCCCACTCCCTTCTGTGACAAATACTCCTGTGTCCCTTCGGTTGCATAGAGCTCCCACCCAAGATGTTCAATTGCTCGAATGCCTTCTCCTAGTTTCGCCTTTGCATAATTACTTCCAAGACTCAAAAAAACGCTTTTGGTTTGAATCTTGTTTTCTGCCGCTTTCCATGCACACAAAAACGCCTCTGACAAAGTCTCTCCGATACATGCCACTTCGCCTGTTGAAGCCATTTCAACTGTAGCAACCGGGTCCGCGCCCTTCAGTCTGCGATAGGAAAAATGAGGCGCCTTTACGCCCACATAAGGAAGCTCTAGCGTTTCATAATCTTGTGCCCGCGCATTGCCTAGAAACACTTCAGTTGCAATCCGGATGAAATTAATATTTGCCACTTTTGAAACAAAAGGGAATGAACGCGACGCGCGGACATTGCATTCAATGACTTTAAGATCGTTTTCTT
>CAZKXN010000015.1:0-7475 GCA_964556905.1 uncultured Gammaproteobacteria bacterium | reverse complement strand
GGATATTAAACGGACCGCTGATACGCAAAGCGCGCACAATATCGCGAGCAATGGCTTTCGCGCGCTTTACTGTCTCCAGATATATATTCTGCGGCGGCAATACAATGGTCGCATCGCCAGAATGAACTCCTGCCTGCTCAATATGCTCTGTCATCGCCTGCACAAGAATACGGCCGTCTTGACTTACGCCATCAATTTCAAGTTCTTTCGCGTGGCGAATAAAACTGGAAAGCACTACAGAATGTTTTTTGGAAATCTTATATGCCTCATTAATAGAACTGGAAAGCTCGCTATCGTTATGCACAACATTCATAGCAGAGCCGGAAAGAACATACGATGGTCGAATAATGAGCGGATAGCCGACAGCGCGCGCAAATGTTTGCGCGTCCCCAATGCTTGAAACGCTCGTCCATGCCGGCTGATCTATTTTAAGAGAAGAGAGAAGCTTGGAAAATTTCCCTCTGTCTTCCGCGCGGTCAATGGAAAGAGGTGAAGTGCCAAGTATGGGATATTTTTTCAAAAAAAGCGGGAGAGCCATAGTATTTGCAATTTGACCGCCGACTGAAACGATGACTCCTTTTGGCTTTTCAAAATCAAGAATATCTCTCACGCGTTCCTCGGTAAGCTCTTCAAAATATAACCTGTCAGATTCATCATAATCAGTAGAAACTGTTTCAGGATTAGAATTAACCATAATGCTGTATTCTCCAGCATCGCGCAGTGTGCGGATTGTATTCACGGCGCACCAATCAAACTCAACTGAAGATCCAATGGAATACGGCCCTGACCCAAGCACAATCACAGGCCGACGCTCGGCAGAAACGATGTCATCTGTTGCGCCATGATAGGTGCAGTATAAATAATTTGTGGATGCTGGAAATTCGCCGGAAAGCGTGTCAATCTGCTTTACTCGCGGAATAATGCCTGCTTCAACGCGCATAGACCGTATATATTCTTCTGGAACTTTTTTATATGATCCGATAGCGCGGTCTGAAAATCCATACTTTTTGGCAAATTCTAAAAGTGGCGCGGTAAGCTTTTTTCTTTGGATTATGTTTTCTGCGCGAGCGATATCCGCAATGTGCGCTAAAAACCATTCATCAATTTTTGTAAGTTCATTCGCTTGCGCAACGCTCCCTCCTTTTTGAAAATAGTGATACAAAGAAAATAAACGATAATCGGTCGGGGTGGAAATTTCACTTTCTGAACCGCTCACTGCAACTGGCGGACAGAAAAGCTCCGAACCTTCACGAAGCATGCGGACACCCTTTTGAAGCGCTTCTGGAAACGTGCGACCAATAGCCATCACTTCGCCTACGCTTTTCATTTCTGTGCCTATTGAATGTTCAGCGACTTTCAACTTATCAATATCCCACCTCGGAATCTTCACCACAATATAGTCAAGCGACGGTTCAAAAAACGCGCTTGTCGTCTTGGTGATAAGATTTTTAAGTTCATCAAGCCGTTTACCTAACGCAAGCTTTGCCGCGATAAACGCAAGCGGGTATCCGGTTGCTTTTGATGCGAGCGCGCTGGAACGAGACAGCCGAGCATTCATCTCAATCACCCGATACTTCTGCGATCGCGGATCAAGCGCGTACTGGATATTGCATTCGCCTACAACGCCTATATGCCGCGCAATACGGATAGATACCTCACGCAACAAATGATATTCGTGATTAGTAAGAGTTTGAGATGGGGCAATTACTATACTCTCGCCTGTGTGAATGCCAAGCGGGTCCATATTTTCCATATTGCACACAGTAATACAATTATCATGCGCGTCGCGCACCACTTCATATTCAATTTCTTTCCATCCGCCCAGATATTCCTCTATCAATAGTTGCGGGGAAGCGCTCAAAGCTTCTTGAGCGTATTTTTCTAAGGATCGTTCGTCGTGATATACTCCGCTGCCTAAACCTCCAAGAGCAAAACCGGTGCGCATCATACACGGCAAACCAATCGCGCGACATGCATTTATTGCTTCTTTAGCGCTTTGAACTGCATAACTTTTTGGAGTGGGAATAGAAATTTCAGAAAGCGAACGAATGAACAATTCGCGGTCTTCAGTGATTTTAATAGCAGAAATAGGAGTTCCGTACACACGGACATTGTATTTTTCCAGTATTTTTTTTCGTTCAAGTTCCAACCCAAGATTGAGAGCTGTGCTCCGAATCCGAGAAAAAGCCCGTCTGGACGCTCTTTGCGGATAATTTCCGTAACTACTTCAACCTCAAGCGGCGCAAGATACAGCACATCTGCCATTGATTCATCTGTCTGTACGGTTGCTATATTTGGGTTTATCAAAATAGTGGCGATTCCTTCTTCGCGCAGCGCTTTAAGCGCTTGGCTTCCTGAATAATCAAATTCACCAGCTTGCCCAATCCGCAAACCGCCAGAACCTAGAACTAAAATTTTTTTTGGATTTATCTTGTATTGTTCTGCAAACGCCATAATAAGCTTTCCATTAAATCAAAACACTCTGCCATAAATCATTTCCTGATTATTTTTGTATGTTTCGGATTTCATGCTTGATGTTTCATGACTTCTTTCTTTTCTTAAAGAAGCTTAATAAATTTTTCAAACAAAAACCGCGTATCTGTCGGACCAGGGGTTGCTTCCGGATGAAACTGCACGGAAAAAAATGGCTGCGTTCTATGCGCAATGCCCTCAATAGAATCATCGTTTAAGTTGCGAAATGTTACTGTCCAATCTTTGGAAAGCGTTTTTTCATTCACTGCATAGCCATGATTTTGACTCGTTATAAAACATTTTCCTGTTTCGCTGTCCCTGCACGGTTGGTTTCCTCCACGATGGCCGTAAGGCAGTTTGTATGTTTTCGCGCCCCCGGCAATTCCCATAAGCTGTGAACCCAAGCAAATGCCGAATATGGGTTTTTTTATTGCCATTGCTTTTTTGAGAATCGCAATAGTATCTTTTGCCATTGAAGGATCCCCCGGCCCATTAGAAACAAAAACCCCGTCAAACGGCCTTTGCGTGTAATCGTAATTGTAAGGAACGCGGATCACGGTGACATCAAAACAGAGAAGCTCGCGAATGATGCGTTCTTTCATTCCGCAATCAACGGCGATAATTATTTTTCTGCCTTTGCCGTATGTCTTTTCTTTTGATACCGATACTTCTGCAATTAAATTTTCTCGGCTTGGATCAAAAAAATCAGACAAGTGGTCTGACTTCTTCTTTGCAAGCGCATACTGAATACGGCCTATTGGTGTGCCGTACTCGCGAATTGCTTTCGTAAGCGCTCGCGTATCAGAACAAAGAAACAACGGGATGTTTTGATCTTTTAGCCAATCCAAAAGCGACCGTTCGCTTTGATAGTGTGACGGCATTGCGCATGCTTCTGACACTATTACCCCTCGCGCCGCAATACATTTGTGTTCCCAATGTTTTCTAGCAGGCACTCCATAATTGCCAATAAGGGGGTATGTAAATGTAATTATTTGGCCTGCGTACGATGGGTCGGTAAGAGTTTCAACATATCCTGTCATGCCCGTGGTAAACACTACCTCGCCATGGATTGGCTTATTGTTTTGAGAACATAAAAGCCCGCTAAAACTCGCCCCCGTGGTAAGGATAAGCTCGCCTGACCTAAAAACACTGCGATTATTGGAAATCTGATTATAAAAAAAGAAATCCGCTTGAGGATTCTTTTGTATAAAATATTTTGTATGCTGTTTAATTTTTGATTTTCCTGCTGTTCTTTGAAAAGGAGATGCGGTTAACGCCATACTTTATTATAAACACTTCAAGAGTAAAAACATATCTCCTTTGAATTACAAAACCGTAAGGATTTTAGCTCGTTGGCTGCCCTCGGCCCGCCTACGCGGGGATGACAGTTCATAATTCAAAGTATCTCTGCGCTTAAACCTGAACTATACCAGACATTCAAAGAGTCTGCAAGCAACCGCTCGTCTTTTCCGTCTCTCCATGAAGTCCGTCTCTCCATAAAGCGCTATGATTCCTAACTGGAGTTTACCATCGCGAAAATGCTGGTTCAAAATTTATTCTTTTGCTTTCCATGATTGATTTTTTGCTGTATTCACCAACCATGAGCTTGACTGCACTTTGCCGCCGATACCTATATTCCAAACCATTTTTATTCCCAATTTTTTACAAAGCGCGACTTCGGGGACATCTGCTATTGCACGATCGCCGCCATTTGCAAAGATATCGGGCTTGAAATTTTTTAGCTCCTCGCACACAGAGATATCAGTTGTGCCTTTTTTGTGCTTGGTGATAATAACCCGATCAACACCTTTTATTGCCTCAAGAATCTCCTTGCGGTGTTCTTGTGGCATGAACACATAGCCCTTTTTCATGCGAAGCCAATGATCGTTATTGATGATGACAACAAGTTCATCGCCAAGCGCGCTCGCTTCGGCAATCATGCGCACGTGACCGATGTGAATAGGGTCAAATCCCCCGCTTACCGCGACTACGATTGGTTTTTTTGTCTTCTTATTGCCGATCTTTCCCATATAAATTTAGACTGCGTAAAAATAACATAGTTACTGCGCCACAGAGAAAACTTCTTTCACAGAAGTCACACCCTCCAACGCTCGCAAAAGTCCATCCTGCGCCATAGTAACCATTCCATTTTTTATTGCGATCTCTTCCATTGCATATTCTGCCACTTGTTCTGAAAGAATTACTGCTTCAATTTCCTGACTAATTCCCATGATTTCATAGATGCCGATGCGGCCTTTATACCCAAGACCATTGCACGAGCCGCATCCTTGCGCATCCCAAAAATGAAGGTTTGTAAGATCAATCATGGCTCCCGCCTTTGGAGTAATAGTGGAAAGACAGGTTTTTACGCGCTCAAACTCCACAGGTTCAAGTTGTATTTCTTTTTTACATTCAGAACACAAACGCCTTACAAGTCGCTGTCCCATTACTGCGTTGAGCGCCGGAGCAAGAAGATAATTTTTCGCGCCCATTGCCAAAAACCGAGGCACTGCCCCTGCCGCGCCGTTTGTATGAATTGTTGAAAGCACCAAGTGTCCTGTCAGAGCGGCATTAATTGCTATATCCGCAGTTTCAAGATCGCGAATTTCACCCACCATCAAAATATCCGGGTCCTGACGAAGTATGGAACGAAGACCGCTTGCAAACGTATATCCTTTTAAGGCATCTATCTGGCTTTGGCTGATGCCGGTAAGTTTGTATTCCACAGGATCTTCCAGGGTGATAATTTTTATGTCCGGAGAGTTCAAATTGTTTAGAATGGCATACAAGGTGGTTGTTTTTCCAGAACCGGTGGGACCTGTGGCGATGATCATGCCGTTCGGTTTTTCTATCTGTGCTTTTAGCAGTGAAAGCGAATACTGGGAAAGCCCTAGCGCGGAAAGTTCAAGGCCTGCCGACGAAGAACGAAGCAAACGCATGACAATACTTTCTCCTTCACTCGTAGGAAGCGTAGATACGCGAACGTCAACCTTATCGTGCGCAAGACTAATAGTAAACCGACCGTCTTGCGGCTTATCAGTAATGTTAATTTTGAGTTCGGCGAAAAGTTTCAGACGCGAAATTATCTGCTTCCATGTTTCACGCGGCAGAGTTGCGACTGTATGGAGAATGCCGTCCACTCTATATCTCACTTTGACATATTTTTCTTGCGCCTCTATATGAATATCAGAAGCGCGGGATTGAAGAGCAACAGCAATCACTGCCTTATATAAATCAGTAATAGAAACACCCTTTAGTTTCTCGTCAAGAGCGCGTATGTCAGCATACTCGTCAGAAGTGAAATGCTCAAACTCTTCTTGGGTCAATGCAACGCCTTGCACTTCCTGCCTGATCTTGGGAAGCTGGCTATAAAGCTTTAAGACACTCTCAAGACTTGCTTCCGACATTAGAAAACGAGATATTTTGCAGTTTGTTTTCTTCGCAAACTCTTCTAAAAAAATATCAAGTCCATTGCGTTTAAAATCTACGCACGCTACTCTTTTTTCACCTGCGCTTTCTGAAAAACATACAATTTTAAATTTTTTTGCGTCTTGTTCCGAGATAATCTCAAGAGCTCCCGGAGAAATTGGTTTACCGGTAAGAGAAATATACGGCAATCCGGACGCAAACGCTCGCATTTGTGTTTCCTGCTCTTTTTCCGCAAGGGCAATTTCTTTCATTTTTTCAGTAAACTTTTCCTCTGCTCCTTTGGAAATGAGATGTTTGATTTTTGGATCTTTTGAATCCGGCAGATTTTGTTGCATGGGAAAATCAATATTCTATTCAGGGCTGACTTGAGATATGGGATTCTCTTGAGATTTTTCTCCGAATAACGCGGCAAATTCGTCATGTTCAATCGTCTCTTTTTCTAAAAGAACCTGCACGATCTTTTCAAGCGTTTCGCGAGAGGTAGTTAAAATCCTTTTTGCAGTTTTAAACGCATCATCCGCCAATTTGTTTATCTCCTCATCAATCTTTTCTGCTGTCTTTTCAGAATAATCACGCTGTTCGGTTATTTCTCTGCCTAAAAAGATCAGTTCTTCCCGCGTGCCGAATGTACGGGGACCTAAACCCTCACTCATACCATATTGCATAATCAAACTTCGGGCAAGTCTGGTAGCTTTTTTCAGGTCGTTGCTTGCGCCTGTGGTAAGATCGCCAAATACCATTTTTTCCGCCGCGTATCCGCCTAAAAGCACTGCCAACTCGCTGGTAAACTCATTACGAGTGCGGAAATGTTTATCTTCTGTCGGCAAATTCAAAGTATAACCTGCTGCTTGACCGCGAGAAATCACAGATATCTTTTGCACAGGAGGGGAATCAGGAAGAATATGGGAAACAAGCGCATGTCCTCCTTCGTGATACGCAGTAATTTTTTTCTCTTTGTCTGATATGATATGGCTCTTGCGTTCAGGACCCAGGATCACCTTTTCAATGCTCATGAATAAATCATCAAGAGCGATTTCTTTACCATTGCGCCTAGCAACTAAAATTGCCGCTTCATTCATCACGTTGGCAAGATCAGCGCCGGAAAAACCGGGAGTCCGCTCCGCTACCCTGCGCAATACAACATTTGAAGCAAGCGGCTTATTTTTTGCATGCACCTGTAATATAGCTTCCCGATCCGCAAGACTTGGCAGATCAATAACAACTCTGCGATCAAAACGACCCGGACGCAAGAGCGCAGGGTCCAATACATCCGGACGATTTGTTGCGGCCAATACGACTACGTTTGTTGATGGCTCAAAGCCATCAAGTTCAACCAGAATTTGATTTAATGTTTGTTCGCGCTCATCATGTGAACCTCCAAGTCCGGCTCCGCGTTGTCTGCCCACTGCATCTATCTCATCAATAAACATAATGCATGGCGCATTCTTTTTTGCGCGCTGGAACAAATCCCGCACGCGGCTCGCTCCCACACCGACAAACATTTCAATAAACTCTGATCCTGATACAAGAAAAAATGGAACATCCGCTTCGCCTGCAACTGCCTTTGCGAGTAA
>CAZKXN010000014.1:15144-16393 GCA_964556905.1 uncultured Gammaproteobacteria bacterium | reverse complement strand
CCTCCACTCCTTACAGTCGGTCGGAATGACAAAATTGGAGTTTCGTAATTCAAAGGTAGAAGGCGCAAGGCCGAATAAGGGCCGACTCTTTGGTAAATACGAGATTCCTAGTTTCACCTTGAACAGATTACACTTACCCCAAAGTTTCTCTACAGATGCATAGAAAAGCCGGAAGAACCCAAAAAAGAATTGCAAAACATGCGATTCTCGTTTAATCTTGTATTATGTTTATCAAACCTCCTTTGAATTTGAACCTGCCTTTTTTGTCATCCCGAACAAAGTCCAGGGACGGCCGCGAATCTTTGGAACCGTCGGCCACTCCTCGCTTCACTCGGAATGACAGAGTGATATTTTATATTGTTTTGTTAGCGTTTTTTCTCTTTCCATTTTCTCTTATAGCAGAAGGGCGAGTAATGGCAAAGCCAGAAGCGGCATTTGTTGCGTACCCGAATGTTATTCTTGAAGGGAAATCTTTGACTCTTGAATGGAACGCTCTCAATGCTTCTGCATGCACTGCTTCTTTTGCACAGAAAGGTGAAAATCTTCCTGTTCGCGGTTCACGGATTTTAACTCCACCGATAGGAAGGCAAACGTACACGATCACCTGCGCGAATGAAGATGGGTCGCAATCAGCATCAACGAGTAAGACAGTGATTGCGCGCGAGCAGGGTGATGCAGGTCTTCCGTTGCCCGCAATACAGTTTGGAGCAGACAAAAAGACTGTGCAAAGGGGGGAGCAGATCGCTGTATCATGGGAAGCAAAAGATGCGTTCGCGTGCGCAGGCACAGGAGATCTTGCGGGTTGGATTGGCTTGAAGCATACTGCCGGCTCTGCAATGCTTGCCCCAAAAACTTCAACAACACTCACACTCTACTGTTGGAATAGCAATGGCGAGCTCGGGCCTCCATATCATCTTGACCTTACGGTAACAGGCAGTGTGCCCATTTTTATTCCTGAAGAAGAATTTTCTGATCTATCTTCTGCGCGAGAGACAGCGGCGCGGGAAACCATACTTTCTCAACCTGTGCCGTTATGCGACAGAAGCGCCGCAAATTTCAAGAGAACAAAAACCGTTCAATGCGGACGCATTATTTGGAAATTCACAACTCCCACAATCGCTCGTTTGCCAAAAGATCCATTGCCGTATTTTTATAAATATCATGAGTATTACGAGTTTATTAAAGATTACCTGCAATTTGAACCTCCGTCCACCCCTATTCGCATAATAGAAGATAAGCATATTTCTTC
>CAZKXN010000014.1:5944-15134 GCA_964556905.1 uncultured Gammaproteobacteria bacterium | reverse complement strand
TCAATAAAACTTAACGCGATTGCGGGTGAGATTCGTATTCCATCTGGTTTGGCGCGCGCCGGGTTTGCAAAATCAGCATCAATTTCTTCGCGTCCGTTTTTTTTGCCTATTACACGCGCAATGACAAAATTTTTCCTTGGAAGCGTTCCGCAGCGTTCAGTATTTTTATGGCATCCTTCTGTACAGGAAAGTTTTGCCGATATTATTGGCGTCTCTGCGTACTTGGCAAGATCTGACCGCGCGACTCAAGTATTTTGGCATGAACCGTGGTGCGAAAAACGCGGTAAGGGGAGATTGTGCGATTCTGTGCTTAAAACCCCCGATCAATTTGCTTCCATTTCAGGCGATACCGCCCTTAACAGTCAGCGGGCAATTCGTGTTTCTTTTGAAAGTCTTTTTCCTATGAAAAAAGGCGAGCTGTCTGATGATAGGGGAGCGGAATTATTTACCGCAGTGACAATGCTCATTCATAGGGACTTGGAAAGCGTTGGGCGCGGAGATGATTTTTATAAAGGATTGCAGGAAGCAATGCGTTTCATGATCCAATGGGAAGGATTTCCAGACGCGCTTAAAGCTTCTATCTATTCTGCCGATGCAATGAAACGCAAATTAAACCTTTTTGTGTTTCTTGTAAGCATACACACAGGAACGGATTTTTCCTGGTACTATGAGCGGTTTGGATTTCCTGTTATGAGCGAAACTAAAAGTTTAATTGCGCGATTTCTAGCTTCAGGCGGCAAGGATTCTATTGCACAGGCAATAGAAACAATCGCAGGGATCATTCCTCAAGTTCAAGAAGGATCGCCTTCAAGCGCAGGGACCGGTTTGCGAGTGTTGTATTACGATACAGAAAAACTTGACGGCCTTAAAGTGACGCGAGTAGACCCGACAGTCAATTTTGACTGGGGACATGGAAGTCCCGCGGCTAGCGTGAATGGCAATACGTTTTCTGCCAGATGGACAGGACTTGTTGAGCCGCGATTTAGCGGAGAATATACATTTTACACTCTTTCTGATGATGGCGTGAGATTGTGGGTTGATAATAAAAAGATTATTGACAACTGGGGAGATCATGTGATTGCGGAAGATAAGGGAACGCTCACGCTCGTCGGTGGCAAGAAATACCCGATCCAGCTTGAGTTTTATGAAAATAACGGCGGCGCAATTATCAAACTTCAGTGGTCTTCAAAACAGCAAGCGCGAGAGATTATTCCAGCGAGTCAATTATACCCGTTATAAATTTTTTACCATGTACGTTCCTTTGAGGCGGTATTCGAGAAAGGAGTAGTATTCTCGCACTCCTATTCCGGCTATGACTGCAATTTTTTGAAATCCCGCATCGCGCGCTATCTGCTCTGCGCGAGACATGAGTTTTTTTCCCATTCCTTTATGCTGTGTAGCGTCATCTTGATTGCCGCGAATGGGAATGAGCTGTCCGTATGTGTGAAGCTCGCGCACAAGCGCGGATCCTTCCAATTCTGGCGCGACCATCCATATTTTGCGCGCGTCCGCTGAAGGAAAACGGAGCCGCAGAAAAGCGTAAAGGACGCATTCATCTTCGCTCTCGTAGCTTAAAAAAAATTCCATGCCTTCAGACGACGGATATTCTCTTTGCATATATTTGCAACCTGCCCCCTGCAGTCTGAAACCTGTTGCATGCCCCACTTCTCTGCATCGCAAGCACTTGCATCGCACTCCCTTTTCCTGCATGTAATGCAAAACTGTTTCGCGCAGATTCGTCACTTTATTTCCGGCGGTAATGTCAGTGGAAGGAATATCGCGAATCACACGGGAAATACGCACGTATGGAGGAACAATTGCTTTGACTCTCGCAAGAAGACGTATTAGTGTTTGAGTAGAGTATGGGGAGTAGCGCCCTTCCTTCCACCAGTTTTCCAGTTCTGTGTTTGGAGTGACAACGGTTGGATAGAGCTTCACAGTATCAGGTAGGAAGCGTTTGTCGTAAAATATTGCATGCGCGTCTTGAAAATCGCTTTCAGGAGTTGCGCCCGGAAGCCCGGGCATGATATGAAAATCAACTTTCATTCCGGCATCTTTGAGAAGTTTTGCGGCATGTATTACTGCTTCAACTTTGTGGCCTCGTTTTATTGCAGAAAGAATTGCGTCGCGAACAGTCTGAACCCCGAGCTCAACGCGTGTCACTCCAAGCGCGCGAAGGCGTTTGATTTCTTGCGCGCTGATAACATCCGGCCGTGTTTCTATTGTAAGTCCTATACAGCGGTTTGCGGCAGTTTCGTTTTTTTTCTGTTCCTTAAAAAGCGCATCTTCCTTCCAGTCGTTTTTTTCTGTATGTTCAAAACGGTTGTATTGGTATTCTTCGCAGGTATCGGCGACTTCTTCGCAGTTTGAACCGTCATTCATGGCGCGAAAACACTCTTTTACAAACCATTGCTGATAGTCAACAGGGTATGATGACCACGTGCCTCCTTTTATGATGAGCTCTACTTTATCAGTCGGATGGCCATTATCTTTCAGCATCTGGATGCGCTTTGCAGTTTGGAGATAAGGGTCAAATTGCAGACGAAGCGCGCGAGCGGCCGCTGGCTCTGTTTTAATATAGCTTTTTGGCATTCGCTCTTCGTCCGGGCAGTATATGCACATTCCGGGACAGGGGTATGGCATAGTGAGCAGAGTGATTATAGCAACTCCGGACTTTGAACGGATCGGTTTGAGCGTGAGAAGACGTTCCAGCTCCTTTTTCCTCGCTATACGCGCCGAGTTCACGAGCGAGCGATATTCTGTGAGGAGTTGTGTATTCGTTGGAAAAGGAAGGCAAGTCGCGCTTGAAAATTCCCGCTTGATCTTGTGAAGCGAGTCAGACGTGAGATTGCCGCTTTTGATAAGTCGTTCTATGATGTCTGCGGGAGTCATATTATGAAAAACACGGTTGCTGAAAAATTATTGAGAATGACACAAGATAGCTATGCGCTCATTTCCGATAAGTTTGATAAAACGCGCAGGAATTGCTGGGATGATTTTACCTTCTTTGACTCCTTTGTCAAAGAAGGAATGACAGTCTTGGATGTCGGGTGCGGCAATGGACGTTTGTTCAAATATCTTATGCAGAAGCGCGCAATTCATTATGTTGGCATTGATCAAAATCCGAAATTTATTGAGATAGCCAGACGTGAATATAGCTCGCATGAAACGGATCCGCAATTTTATACTGCATCAATTCTTGAACCAGAATCATGCAGAGTTTTTGAATCTCGGCAATTTGATGTCGTGTTTTGCATTGCGGCGCTTCACCACATTCCCACAAAAAAACTTCAGGAGCAGGCAGTAGCGGCTTTCAAGCGGTATCTTAGGCCTGGAGGAATGTTGTGTATGGAGAACTGGAATATGTGGGAACTTCGTAAAGGAAAAAAAAACGTGTGGCACGCTCTTGCAAGGCGGCTGAATGACACGCTTTTTTTTCGCGGCTCAACGGATCAGGCGGTTGGTCCGTTGACAGCACACGAGAATACAGAGCTTGGATGGCGAGATTTGGTAACCGAATGGGGGGGCGGGGGCACAACTGTCCGGAATCGTCCAATTCCAGACAGTTGTGGGGATAGTGGATGCCGCGGATTTTTGTATTATCATGCTTTTACAATGTCAGAACTTCGTAAATTGTTAGGCACAAGCGGTTTTACCACACTGCACGAATTCTATATCCGTGATGGCAAACCGGCTCATTGGTGGAATGGAAAGAACATTATTACCATTGCAAAGAAGAGGATTTTGTAGTATATTTTGATTTGAAGATCACTCGGGAATGAATATTTAAAATTTTTATGTTGAAAAGAAAACCATCGCCAGAAAAAATATACTCGCAAGCTCATTTTTCAGAGGAGCCCGACGCAAAGACATTGAAGTTTGTTCAAATGGATAAAGGCCATAGACAGGCCGCTGATTGGAGACTGCGAGAACGCGGGGATGCGTATGAATCATTGTTTGCTAAACTTTTCCCAAAGGATAAAGGTAATACGGCTCTTATGAGATTACTTACGGAGCAGGCGACAAAACTTGACATGCTTTTACGCGAACTGGTCAAGCGGGGAAAGGCCGAAAGCATTGAAAAAGCATTAGAGATGCTCCAGAAAGATGATCCGGACGTAGTTAACCCTCCTAGCCGGGAACGTATGGACAAAGAGGAACGAGTGCGTGGAGCTGTGCTCAAAGTAGCGTATGCGTTGCAAAACAGTAAATGGGAGAAAGCAGCAGCTCTTTTGAAAGCATTTGAAAAAAAAGCAGATCGCGATTTAGTCCCAGTTTTCCATGAAGAGCTTACCCCGATTCTTAGAAAAGTCTTCGCAGACCTTCTTGATAAAAAAGATCCAAAAAGTATGCACGATTTTACCGGTGCGGTCTTTTATCTTTTTAACATTGCCGGGTTAAAAGGCATTTCTCTTGGTGATTTGCCTGCTCGCGCAGCCGAACACCAGGAACTGCTCAAGTCAATCCAAGGGAGTTTTCTTTATGCGATTGCCCATCCAAATTATTTTGGCGCTATTCGGACAGGATGGAGAAATTTCGGCGTTGACACCAAACCGATTGAACGCGAACCGGCGTTTTTTGCCAGAGTGCAAAAATACCCCCCCTCTCAATTTGGAAACGGGCAGTATCCAACCTCGTATCAGATTACAAGAGATGGCTTTTTGCATAACGATATTCTATCAAAAGAAGAAGTTGAACAACAAAGACGCGCAGAAATTATTCCAAAGGCGCAAAAATATCTTCTCTCGCGATTCAAGATAGGGGGATATGGCATTCTATACAAGTTAACCGTGGAAGATTATCTGCGTTGCGGAATACTTACGAAAGATGAGACTGAACAGCACAGGAGAGCAGAGATCGTCCCTATCGCAAGAAAATTTCTTCTTGATCGGCTTGGAGAAGGGGAACACCCCGCTTTGTATGTGGCTATGAAAGAATCATTTGTTTTATATGGCATTCTTACTGCTCAAGAGGCCGAAAGCATCAACAGATCTCCTGAAGTTCAAGCATACCTTCGTAAAGGCATCTGAAGGGTATTGAGCGCACATAGCTTCCGAACCTGTATTACAATCGCTATGTCACGCGTATGCTCTGGCGATATTTTACACCCGAAGATTGGCGGAATGTAGGAAAAATTGTTGACACGCTTCGTGTTCCAGAAAAATTAAAACTCGCCACAAAATTTCTCGCCAAGCGGCATTATCATTATATATAGCTTATTCATTTTTACTATTTTATGCGCATGTCAAAAGAAGCGTTGAAAAGTATGGAACATCAAGAGGGTGAAAAACCTCGCGATGTGACAAAAACTCTGGGAGAGAGCACATTCCACGTCCTTAAAAGGGTGTTTGGCACACTTCCGTCAAAACCGGATATGAAAACTCGCGCGGCCGCTGTAGAATGGGCGCTTTCTTTTGGAGCGGCATTAGGAAAAGGAGTGGAAACATTTGTCGGTTCTGCTTCCGCAGTAAAACTTCCACAATCGCAAAAAGATCGCAAAACTTTGCTGGAGGCCTTGAAAGAACCTGCGCTTGCGGGAGTGATTTTTCTCAACGCGCTTGCCGGAGCAAGTCCTGCCGGAGCTGAAACCATGAAAAAGAAAATAATGCAGGACGCACAAACACAGCATGAGCGCGTGATTGATATGAAAAATGATCCAGGCATAGGCCAATTCATCCCTGAAAGCAAACCTCACGAAGCGATTCTGTATAATGCCAGCGAACACTATGAACAGTTAAAAGAATGGAAGGCAAGACATCCTCAAGTGAAAAGAATTGAAGTATCAGAGTTTCGCGCCGCAGTGAAACATACGCATGACGATGTTAAGCGAACGCATCAAGCGCAAGCAGAGGTAAGGGTTTCCGCAAGAGTTTACTTTAAGGACGGTTCAAAAAGGACAGTTTCAGTAATGGGAACAGGCGAAGGACTTCCTAAGTCATTAGCATATTCTTCGTTTGAGCTTAACCAAAAGTTTGGAGAAGCTTTCGGAGGCAAGTCCACGCCAGATTTTCATAAGCAGAAAGGTCCTTTGTATAGTGAAAGAAGCGAAGTTTCAGAGATTTTTATTGGAATGCCGTTTGCAAAAAAGGATGCAATGAAAAAGCTCTTTATAGAGCTTGATGCAATTACCAGCGAACCAAAGAAAAGCAAATAATGGATTTCAAACTCGTTTCTGACTTCAAACCTGCAGGCGATCAGCCAAAAGCCATCCAACTTCTCACAGATGGCTTTTCGCGTTTTTCGCACAAAAATCCCGCTTCGCAAAACTTAGGCGGACAAACCCGCCAAACCCTTTTGGGGATAACAGGTTCAGGAAAAACGTACACACTCTCGTGTGTGATTGAAAATCTCCAAGTTCCGACATTGGTGCTTGCGCACAACAAAACCCTTGCGGCGCAATTGTATAATGAATTCCGCAATTTTTTTCCTGAAAATAAAGTTTGCTATTTTGTTTCTTATTACGATTATTACCAGCCCGAAAGCTACTTGCCGCAAACTGATACCTACATTGAAAAAGAAACCCAGATCAATGAAAAGATTGAACAGCTTCGCATGGAAGCGACAGCGGCGCTTGTTTCGCGAAAAGACGTTATAGTTGTTTCATCCGTTTCCTGCATATACAGTTTAGGAAGTCCTTTTGATTTTCGCGCGAGCATACTGCGGCTGTATAAAGGAGAACGTATCAAGCGAGATGATCTACTGCGGAAACTTATTGATCTTTTATATGAACGCAACGATACAGGCCTTACAGCAGGAAGATTTCGTGCGCGCGGAGAGGCAATTGATTTACTTCAAGGGTTTGGAGGGGATGTCTATCGCATTATCCTTTACGGATCGCAAGTTGAATCCATTCAAATCCTTGACGCGACTACGTTGGATGTAAGAGAAGAAGTGGATTCTGCGCACATTTTTCCCGCAAAGCCGTTTCTTGCGCCGGAAGAAAAACGGAAAAATGCTTTACAGTCAATCCGAGAAGAATTACGCGTTCGGCTTCCTCATCTTCCCATGCTTGAAGCTCATCGGCTTGAGCAGAGAACACTGTATGATCTTGAGATGATTGAACAGCTTGGATATTGCAAGGGGATAGAAAATTATTCTCGCCATTTTGACGGACGCATTCCAGGCACGCCCCCGTTTTGCCTTATAGATTTTTTTAAGAGCAACCCGTTTTCTAAAGATTTTCTTCTCTGTATTGATGAAAGCCACGTCACATTGCCGCAAGTGCGCGGCATGTACCATGGGGACTACGCGCGCAAAAAAAATCTCATTGATTTTGGGTTTCGTCTTCCTTCGGCTTTTGATAACCGTCCTCTGAAATTCAGTGAATTTGAACAATATCTAAACCACGTCATTTTTTTAAGCGCAACACCATCAGAGTATGAAAAAAATACAAGCGCGCAGATCGTAGAGCAAGTAGTGCGCCCCACGGGTTTGGTGGATCCCGCCATTATTGTCAAGCCAATAGCAGGGCATATCGCGGATCTGAAAACAGAGATAGATAAAACCGTTGCTCAAGGAAACAGGGCGCTTATTACCACCTTAACAAAGCGGTCGGCGGAAGAACTAGCGGAGTATTTAACCGAACATGACATTAAGGCGCGGTATCTTCATAGCGAAATAGACACCCTTGATCGCTCCAAGATCATTAAAGATTTGCGGATCGGAGTTTTTGATGCGCTTGTCGGAATCAATCTTCTTCGCGAGGGGCTTGATATTCCAGAGGTTGGTTTTGTTGCGATATTGGATGCTGACAAAGAAGGATTCTTGCGCAATTCAACGAGTTTGATTCAGACAATCGGCCGCGCGTCTCGCAATGCGGATAGTCGGGTTATCATGTATGCCGACGTCATGACAATGTCAATACAAAATGCAATTACCGAAACTGATCGCCGCCGTAAGATTCAAAAGGAATATAATAAGGCGCATGGCATCACTCCGAAGACAATTAAGAAAAAGATTGAACAAGACATAATTCGCGGTGAAATAATTGAAACGAAAGACGTCCACATGCGAAAATCGCTTATTGAACTTGAAGAAGAGCTCAAAGCGGCAGTGGAGCGGCTTGACTTTGAGCAAGCAATCGTATTACGTGATAGAATAAAAGAGTTGAAAAAAGTCTTATGAAACAATCCCAAGCCACAATTCGCGACGTTTTATACGTTTTTTGGCGGAAAGCGAATAAGTATCCGTTTATGATGCTTTCCATGCTTGTTAGTATAACTGTCGCCGTTATACTAAGCTCTATCTATCCGATTTATTACAAGCAATTTTTTGATATACTGTCGCGCGCGCAACGCGTTATCGCCATACGCGATGAATTGATTAGAATAGTTTGGTTTATATTTTTTCTGCATATATTGGAGTACGTTGCGTACAGGGCCGCATCGTTTCTTGATAGTTTTTTTACTGCGCGCATGATTAGCGATCTGCGCAACTATGCATTTGAAAAAGTGATGCGCCAATCGTACGGATTTTTTATCAATACATTTACGGGCGCCCTTGTACAGAAAGTGAATCGGCTTTCCACTTCTTTTCAGAAGTTTTTTGACCGCCTCTACTGGCACATAATCGCACCGGTAATACGCCTTGCTTCAGTTACTATAATCCTTTCCTTTTATTCCATACACTTGATGTTTGTCATGGCTGCGTTTATATTCTGCGTTGTAATTGTAAACATTGCGTTTGCGCGATGGAAAATACGATTTGATATACTCCGGGCGCGAGAAGAAACACATACCACCGCAGTGCTCGCTGACGCGATTACCAACAGCGATACTATACGCCTTTTTTATGGATTTACGTATGAAAACAGCAGGTTTGCGCACGCAGTGGAAAGACTTCGCAAAGCCGCAATTGTCACATGGATGTACAGCAACGTTAATGATAGCGTGCAGGCGCTTATATTCATCAGCACAATGTTTGCCGTGTTTTTTGTCGGAGTGCAACTGTGGTTTAACGGCATCATCACATTAGGCATTATTGTTTTGGTGTTTACTTACTATCTTCAGATTCAGCGGCAGATTTGGGAATTTCCACGGACCATTCGGGATGTATTTGAGTGTGTTGCGGACGCAAAGGAAATGGTGGAAATCATAAACCTTAAGCCGGATATTCAAGATACGAAAGATTCGCTTCCGCTGAACATTTCGCATGGCAGGATTGATTTTACGCGCTTGACGTTTTCATATAG
>CAZKXN010000014.1:1825-5934 GCA_964556905.1 uncultured Gammaproteobacteria bacterium | reverse complement strand
CAACACTCGTAAAGCTGATTCTGCGCCTTCATGACATTCAGGGCGGATCAATACTTATTGACGACCAAGACATTAGATCGGTGGCACAGGAGAGTCTGCACAACAGCATTGGATATGTGCCGCAGGATTCGATTCTGTTTCATCGTTCTTTGCTTGAAAATATCCGTTACGGCAATAATGCCGCGACTGACGAAGAAATTTACAAAGCGTCAAGGTTTGCGCACTGTGAGGAATTTATCGCAGAACTGCCGAAAGGGTACGCAACGCTTGTGGGTGAACGCGGAGTAAAGCTTTCAGGCGGAGAAAGACAGCGCATTGCCATTGCGCGGGTGATTCTCAAAAACGCGCCTATCCTTATATTGGACGAAGCAACCTCAAGTCTTGACTCTGAATCAGAGATGTATATCCAAGACGCCTTAGAGCATCTAATGAAGGGAAAAACAACCATTGCGATTGCTCATCGGCTTTCTACCATTCGCAAGATGGACAGGATTGTCGTTCTGGAGCAGGGCCGTATCGTGGAACAGGGGAGCCACAAAATATTATTGACTAAAGATTCAAGTCTTTATGCGCGGCTTTGGGAATTGCAGTCAGGCGGTTTTCTGCGGGATGCGTAAATTTGTCCGCCTTCTTTTATTTTTTGATCGTTATGGTATAGTATTCTGGCGATTGTTCTTTTATAATTTGAGTCTGTAGAAAAACTATTTTTACACACGTCTTTGTCATCCCCGCGCAGGCGTGGATGACAGTAAAAACATTATAATCTTAATGGACTGGATTCCCGATCAGAGTCGAGAATGACAATGAAAGGCATTTTTCTACACTCTCAATTTGGATCAGTGAACAATTCCCTTACGCCTTGGGGGGTGTTAAGATATACTTTCAAGGTGTGAGGGAATTGGTGACATGCGAAAGGAGACTTGCTCGTGAAACGTCGAAATATGTTTGCAGCGATGTTCGCTGCGGGAGCTCTTAGCATAGAAGGGTGTAATTTTTTTGTCCCGGAAAAGGTTACGTTTAGCAAAGGACCTTTACCAGATGCTACCACTTGGCTCAGTGCAAGCCCATCGGCATCAGCTGTTGGGACAGGGAGTGATTCAACTCCAACCCCAACTCCAACTCCAACCCCGCTTCCATTATGGGGGTCTGCCAAGGATTTTCTCTCTAGAAAGTTTCCAGAGGGAGCAGAGATTTTTCTGGGCGGAAAAGGCAAGGGCGTACACTATTATTTCGATGATGACGACGCGGACGCGAGTGCGTATTTGCACAGTGTCACAGGCATTAACAGTCTTACCGGTTCCTTGATCGTGCAACTCAAGCGGATCCATCTCGGGAAATACCCGATGTTGGAAAAGGATCCACGGTCAGACCTGCCATTAATTCCTGTTGATACAATATTGGCAGCCCCCTTAGAGTTTGGGAAAACTGGTAACTCCCTGTACAGTTTTTACAATCTTGGTGATATGTCCCTGCGGTTCAGAGAAAGCAATGGGTCCATGATTCCTTTGGGCGTAGAATCCCAGTATATGGAAGAGATATGCCCATTTGTTCTTAGTCTTCACTGTGATAGCACGACTCGAAAAGGGTATGTGCGATCTTACATATCTTTTGAGACTGTAAACTTTGCAGGTTATAGTGTAGAATCCTACCGCAAACAAGATCGCACGCTTATATTGTATCCTGGGTACATGGATGTTACTGAGATTGTCCTTGACCCGCAGGTACCGCTCACGTATTTGTACGCAGAGACTGTGTACCCTTACGGCATTCCAACCTGGTTCCTGGAAGGTATGAATCTCGAGTATTCGTATGTCCCGTTCCGGGCACAATTGGCAATTGGGCGGGATAGGGCATTTTGGGTGAGGACGTATAAGTATAGGGACCCGATATCTAATGATGATGTTTACCAAACTTCGGTGTGGTGGGGTTTTGTCAAAGAAATTGGCGGCGAAAAAATTCTCCGTCTAAGCACGGAGACAAAAATACAATTTTTTGACGGATACTTCGCGCGCGTTGCTGTCTATGAGAATGGGCGCATTAATGTGCTGATGTATAATAGATACAAGGAAGCTTTCCTTTTGAGGTTTCCTGAATCCTTGATCATTGATCCGCCGGTTGCCACTGAGTCCTTGCAATAGCGGCTCTGCAAATGGCACGGCGCTTTTTTGGCGGTCCGATGGCCATGTCGTCGGACCCCTTATTTTTTTCACTCTATGCAGGATTTTATTAGTATCAAAGGAGCGCGACAGCACAATCTTAAAAACATTGATGTCAAGATTCCCATCAATACTCTTACTGTAATCACAGGACTTTCAGGAAGCGGCAAAAGCAGTCTTGCTTTTGACACCCTTTATGCAGAGGGTCAGCGGCGATATGTAGAGAGTCTTTCCGCTTATGCGCGGCAATTTTTGGGAGTAATGAATAAGCCGGACGTTGACTCTATCAAAGGGTTGAGCCCTGCGATTGCGATTCAGCAAAAAAAGCTTTCTCAAAATCCCAGATCCACTGTTGGCACTGTGACAGAAATTTACGACTATCTTCGCCTTCTGTTTGCGCGTATCGGCATTCCGCATTGCCCGCAGTGCTCTAAAAAGATCACACATCAAGATGCGCAGTCTATTGCCAAACAGATTTTTTCAGAATACAAAAGCCGTCGTGTGCAAATCCTCGCGCCTATTGTGAGCAGCCGCAAAGGCACTTACGACTATCTTTTTCCGGACCTAAAAAAACAGGGCTTTACGCGCGTACGCGTTGATGGAGTGTTTTATAATCTCGGCTCCGAGAATATAATATTGAAGCGTTATGTGAAACATACGATAGAAGCGCTGATTGATCGCTTTGAAGTTTTTTCAGATGACAAGCCGCGAATACAGGAAGCCGTAGAAAAGGGACTCCAGTATGGGAATGGGTTTATTCTTGCGCTGATAGAAAGAAAAGAAGCGGCAGAAGGCAAAAAACGGTATGAAGAAAAATTTTTTTCAAAGCATCTCGCCTGCATTGACGATGGCATTAGTTTTGACGAGCTCCAGCCGCGCATGTTTTCATTTAATGCTCCGCAAGGAGCTTGTCCCGAGTGCCACGGACTCGGTGTTATACTGGAATTTGACGAACAATTGATTATTCCTGACCCGACCCGTTCTATTAGAGATGGAGCTATTTTGCCATGGATGAGGTCTGTGTTGTGGGCTCGGCAATCAATGTTTGACTCTCTCGCAAAGTACGCGGGATTTTCTCTTACAGCGCCATACCAGGATCTCCCGAAAGATGTGCAAAAACTTCTTCTTGAAGGAGATCCGATGGCTGGATATGAAGGAATAATTCCGCAACTCAAGCGATATTACCACCAGACAAAATCAGAGGAGCGGCGAGCGGATATTGCTCAATTTATGCGAGAGCATCAGTGTGCGGCATGCAATGGAAAACGCCTTCGGAAAGAAAGTCTTTTCGTAAGAGTAGGCGGCATATCTATTATTGAGATAACAGATCTTGCAATAAAAGACGCGTACGTATTTTTTCAAAATCTTTCTCTGGATGAAACAAGGCAAAAAATCGCCAAACAGATTATTAAAGAGATCAATGCGCGGTTTTCTTTTCTGCTCAATGTCGGGCTTGAGTATCTTACGCTTTCACGCAGAGCAGGAACATTGTCAGGAGGAGAAGCTCAACGCATCCATCTTGCGACCCAGATAGGTTCAGAGTTGCGGGGCGTTTTGTATATTCTTGACGAGCCGTCCATTGGCCTTCATCAGAGGGACAATAAGAGACTACTTGAGACTCTTAAAAATCTTAGAGAACTCGGAAACACGGTTTTGGTAGTGGAACACGACGAGGAAACTATTCGTTCAGGCGATTATGTGCTTGATATCGGCCCCGGAGCCGGAGTGCATGGAGGATTCGTGGTTGCTCAAGGGTCGCCGCAGGATATTATGCGATCAGCAAAATCTCTCACAGGCCAATATTTGTCTGACAAGAAAAAGATAGAAACTCCGAGTGAACGTAGAAAAATGCGCGGCAATATTACAATAAAAGGCGTGCGAGAGCATAATCTGAAAAATATTGACGTTGCATTTCCATTGTCGGTGTTTTGCTGTGTGACAGGCGTTTCCGGA
>CAZKXN010000014.1:0-1815 GCA_964556905.1 uncultured Gammaproteobacteria bacterium | reverse complement strand
TTGCAAAACGGCTGTATGGCGCTCTTTTAGAACCCGGCGCATACGGTTCAATTGATGGAATTTCGTATCTTGATAAAGCAGTTATTATTGATCAGAATCCGATTGGCAGGACACCTCGCTCAAATCCAGCAACATACACAGGAGTATTTACTTACATCAGAGAACTGTTTAGCGCTACAAAGGAATCTCGCTTGCGCGGATACGCGCCGGGGCGGTTTAGTTTCAATGTGGATGAAGGCAGATGCGGAAATTGCCAAGGCGATGGCGTTATTAAGATTGAGATGCATTTTTTGCCTGACGTTTATATTCCGTGCGAGGTTTGCGCAGGCAAGAGGTATGATGAGGAAACCCTGTCTATTCTCTATAAAGGAAAAACAATTGCCGATGTATTATCTATGACAGTAGAAGAAGCTTTGGTATTTTTTAATCCAATTCCAAGAATTAAAAATAAACTTCAAACAATTTTTGATGTCGGTTTGGGATATATTCAGCTTGGGCAATCCGCGACTACGCTTTCCGGAGGAGAAGCCCAGCGCATTAAGCTTTCCACAGAACTTTCCCGTCGCGACACAGGCCGCACAATGTATATTCTTGACGAGCCAACTACCGGATTGCATTTTGAGGATATAAAAAAATTATTATCCGTGCTGACTCGTCTGGTAGAGAAAGGAAATACCGTGCTTGTTATTGAACACAACTTGGATGTTATCAAAACCGCGGACTATATCATTGACCTTGGCCCTGAAGGAGGAGATGGGGGAGGCCGTATTGTTGCGCAAGGAACTCCAGAGGAGGTTGCAAAGGTTCAGCAGAGTTACACTGGGCAGTTTTTGAGGCGAGTATTTGTGAAAGAAGGAGTCTCTACGAAAACCTGATCGTCACGAAGAACAAAAAGTAAGGATAAAAAAAGGAAGCCTGCAGGTTCCTATGGTCGAACGAGTCGTCTCTCCGTGAGGAGATGGTTGACCGCTCGATTGCGGAAACACTGCAGGCTGCCGGCCGGGGGAGGGGGAATATTATTAAAAAATATTCTGGTCATGGCGAAATATAAGCAATTGTACAACTAAGTATTCCTATTACTACTGCCGCGGCAAGAACCACTCGAGCGATTTTGCCGCTTCTCAAAGCTATAATAGCGATCACAGCAAGGATAAAACCTTTCAGCAGAGCAGGATTCGTGGCCACTATTCCAATAACAATAGTCAGTACTATGAATCCCAAAAAAGAAAAACTATTTTTCTTTGACTTGCACTCTTTGCGCTTATTCTTATTTTCAGGGAACTGCGCGACAGATCTCTGTCGCGTTATTGCTGGAGTTGCCATGGGGTGCTACCTCCGTAAGACCGCATACTATCATAAGTGAAAAACAGTGTCATCCATAGACTGTGTGAAAATCTGGTGATAACATGTGCAGAAGCTCACTCAAAAATTCATTTTCATTATATTTATCTTTCAAAATAAATGCTTGAACCATTTCGTGATTCTGGTGATAAGTAAAGATGTCATCCCGACCGAAGTGGAGGGATCTACTATGCCATGAGGAAATCTTATTTTGTGTATATTCTATCAAGTCTCTCGCGTACACTCTATATTGGAGTAACCAATGATTTGTGTCGGCGTGTTTATGAGCATAAAGAAGGTCTTATTGAAGGATTCACAAAAAAGTATCGTATTCGGCACCTTGTGTACTACGAAGAGTATTACGATGTTCGTGAGGCGATTGCTCGTGAAAAGCAGCTCAAATCATGGAATCGAAGCAAGAAATGTGCCCTGATCGAACGTTTTAATCCAGGTTGGAGTGAACTTTCATTGATG
>CAZKXN010000013.1:15777-16632 GCA_964556905.1 uncultured Gammaproteobacteria bacterium | reverse complement strand
TACATGATTTGACCGATAGGATTTCACTTACATTTTAGATGATTTGAGACGCCTGCCTTGTTTTATCTGTTGCATGGGGGTATAGTAAATAGCGCTATTTTTTATATGGGAAAAGTTTTTTTTCTATCATTAATAAGTATTTTTTTTCCTCTTGCGGTATATGCTCAAACGACGCAAGATTACGACGTTGCCGCAACTGTCGGCAGTATTGCCTTTATGCCTGCAGAGATTCACGCGGGAGAAAAAGTCAGGATTTACGGAAACATAGTAAACGTAGGACAAAAAGATATCTCGGGATATATTGGATTTTATCAGGGAGTGATTCTTTTGGGCAGTCCACAGCCATTTTCTTTGAAAGCTGGCGGTGTGCCTGAAGAATTTTGGGTTGATTGGACCCCTATTGAAGGTACGTATAATGTCATGATGACTGTGATTGAAACAGAGCCGGCAGATCAGAATCCTGGAAATAATATTGCTCTCACGCGCATGCTTACAATTACGAAGCGTCCTCCTTCACCTCCTATTGCGCCGCTTCCTCCACGGCCTGCAAGTATGATTTCTTCTGCTCCAGCGTTTTTCCGCCCACTGACTGACGCTCCTCTGAATGCCGCTCCCGTACCACGTAAATCCTCACCGAAGAAAAATGAGGAATCCTCGCAACAAGCGGCTCCAAAAGAAGAAAAAGAAGCAAAAGGCGCGTCTAAGCAACCTTTAGCAGAACAACCAAAAATGTCTCTGAAACATTTTGCAATACCGCCGCTTGGCAAGTATGCGAAACAAAAAGGAGCAACAAGCTCACCCTTCATCACTGCGACTTCAACTTCATCGCTCCAGATTGCCGAAGGATTTGCCGCA
>CAZKXN010000013.1:0-15767 GCA_964556905.1 uncultured Gammaproteobacteria bacterium | reverse complement strand
AAAAAACGTTGGTCTGTTTAAGACAGATGAGATAGCGACTTCCACACAACCCTTGGAATCAAAAAATGGTGAAAACGTTTCCACAAAATCGGCTCAATCTTCTCCGTCCGTGGCGATGATAGCCGGAATCATTGCCGTAATATTATTTTTAGTCGGACTCCTCTTACTTAAAAAAAGCAGACAGGAGTGAGATGTGCGTATATGAATAAACCAAACGCAGACATCGGGCTTATCGGCCTTGCAGTGATGGGAGAAAATCTGGTTCTCAATATGGAGGATCATGGCTATACTGTTGCGGTATATAATCGCACCGCATTAAAAGTAGATGAATTTTTGGCCTCGGCGGCGAAGGGGAAAAAAATATATGGCGCGCATTCCATTGAAGAGTTAGTTTCCCTTCTGAAAAAACCCAGTAAAATTATGCTCATGGTAAAAGCAGGCGCGGCTGTAGATGAAACTATTGAACAACTTCTGCCATATTTGGAAAAAGGCGATATTATTATTGACGGCGGGAACTCTTTTTTTAAGGATACTATTCGGCGCGTAAAGCATACGGAAGAAAAGAGCTTGCGATATATTGGCACAGGCGTATCCGGCGGCCAAGAAGGAGCGCGCCATGGGCCGTCAATTATGCCGGGAGGTTCAATATCCGCATGGCCCGAAGTAAAGGAAATTTTTCAGGCAATTTCCGCAAAAGTAGGTCCGAACAATGATATTCCTTGCTGTGATTGGGTGGGGGGTGGCGGCGCCGGGCACTATGTGAAAATGGTGCACAACGGCATTGAATACGGCGACATGGAGTTGATTTCTGAAAGTTATTTTTTAATGAAAAAACTTTTTGCCATGCAGGCGGATGAAATGCAAAAAGTATTCGCCGAGTGGAACAAGGGTGTGCTGAATTCTTATCTTATTGAAATAACAGCGGATATTTTACGAAAAAAAGATTCACAAACCGGCAGTTATCTTATTGATGTCATTCTTGACAAAGCTGGACAGAAGGGAACCGGAGTTTGGACTTCTCAAAATGCATTGGAGCTTGGCGTACCAGCGCCTACTCTTATTGAAGCAGTGTTTGCGCGTTCGTTAAGCGCGCTAAAAAGCGAACGCGTGAATGCGAATACAATACTTGGACGCCCTCAAGGCAAGCAGTTACAGCTTGCTCGCGAAGCGTTTATACCGCTCATCCATAATGCGCTCTATGCATCAAAAATACTTTCGTATGCGCAGGGATTTCAACTCCTTCGCGCCGCAGCCAAAGAATACGGATGGGATCTTGACTATGGCAGGATTGCGTATCTCTGGCGCGGAGGATGCATTATCCGCGCTCAATTTTTGGAAGAAATTAAACAGGCGTACGCAGATAATCCGGATTTGGAAAATTTAGCGCTTGCCCCGTATTTTTCTTCAGCAATGAAAAAATATGAATCATGTTTGCGAGAAGTCGTATCTACTGCAATACGCGCAGGTGTTCCTATCCCAGCATTTTCGTCTTCGCTCAATTATTACGATGCATATCGCACTGATGCACTGCCAGCCAACATGATACAAGCCCAGCGCGATTATTTTGGCGCGCATAAATACGAACGTATTGATATGCCTGGATTATTTCATACAGAATGGACGGCGGAATGAAAATTAAGAATGTATGCAAGATGACGAAAAAAGTTGTTTGTATAGCATGCCATGCTTTTGTTTTTATTTTTTTGCTGTCTGTGCAAACCGTCCATGCATCCGCCGCGCTTGCCAATAACGAACTTTTTGTAAACGATTCGTTTACTATAAATGGTGAGAATTTCGGCCCTGCCGGTTTGGATACAAGCTATGTGTGTTTTAATGACACTACGCACTGTGTCCGCGGAAGCAATTTTTTTGAGCATGAAGGGTGGAACTGGTCAGATACTTCTATTACTGCGCAAACGCCCACGGACATTGCTGTTGCTGGCGACGTTCTTGTGTTTGTGCAGATAAAAAAAGAAGAATGTTTTCCGGAGAAAGGGTATTGCGAAATAAAAAGTGTGTTGGATGAGAGGGGAAGAGCCGCATATAAAATTATTCCGAAGATTTTTTCCATAACACCTGCGCCATCAGGCAAAAAGGGAGAGACTATCACACTGAAAGGGACAGGGTTTGGCTCTGAAGCCGGAGAGGTATATCTTGATTCGTATCTAGCTGTTATCAAGCAATGGACGTATGGATCTGTTGATATTGAAACGCCGCCGCAATTTGCAGGCAGTACAAAAAAAGTGACACTAAAAAGTTTTAACAGCCGCACCTCTCAAAGGGATTATCGCGTAGCTTCCGGGATTTCAAACGATGAATTGTCGTACCAGCAAGAGTATTTAGAGCAAATTTTTATGCGCGAGGCGTGGCAGATTGCAGGGACGCAAGAAGTAGTTGTTGCGGTGCTGGATGACGGGGTGCTTGTGAATCATCCTGACCTTGAGGCGAATATATGGAAAAATCCCAATGAGATTTCGGGAAATTACATTGACGATGATTTTAATGGTTTGATTGACGACGTGAATGGATACAATTTTTTGGATAACAATGCGGCATTGGACACAAAAGGATTCCATGGCACTGCCGTTGCTGGAATTATAGGAGCCGTGAGAGATAACGGAGTCGGTATTGGAGGCATTGTGAAAAGCGTTAAAATAATGTCTTTAATAGTCGCGGACGCAAAAGGAGCGACAAATTCCACTATTGTTGATCGCGCTATACGTTATGCGGCAGATAATGGAGCGGATGTGATAAATTTAAGTTTTAGCACAACCGGAGAAAACGGATTTTTCCCTCAACTTGATGCGCCTGTTCAATACGCGCATGACAAGGGTTCTGTTGTTGTGGCGGCCGCGGGCAACGGGGATGTGGATACCGGCGTTGGGATCAATGTCAATAATCGCCCGCAGAGCCCGGTATGCAATACAAAGCGTGGAACCGCCGCTCTTGGAGTTGCGGCTCTTGATAATACAGACGTACAAACTGAAGGCAGAAAACTCGCCAAATGGTCAAATTACGGAAGCAACTGCGTTGCGATTTCCGCGCCCGGAACTCGTATTACAACCACTGTTCCGGCTCAATTCCACAAAGAAGGCAAATTATACGCGCTTGAAAGCGGCACATCGTTTGCAACTCCCATAGTGGCCGGCGTTGCCGCGCTCCTTAAAGCAACATATCCTGCAATGAGGTCAGACGAAGTTATTGATAGGATAAAAACAACAGCAGATCCTATTAACGAGTACAACACGGATTATCTGGATCATATTGGAGGAAGAGTTAATGCGTATCGCGCGCTCGCGGCCGGAAGACCAAAACCGTCGCTTGAATCTTTTGAGCCGGCAAGACTTGCTGCGGGAGAGCGGATTTTTATTACTGTTTTAAATTATGATCCGACCTCGCATATAGTTTTAACTCCGACAGCCGGCGGCGCGGATACTGTCTTTCCTGCCGTGAATTCATATACAGGAACCATTGATACATTTGAGTTTATGGCGCCAAGCTCGCTTGCGCCAGGGACGTACACAGTGCGGTTGATTTCACAATTTGGGGAACAGATCAATGTTCATTCGCAGATTATGGAAATTCTTGCTCCTTCGCCGATTGCGTCGATTGCGCCTCCTTCGCCAATAGCACCAATAGCTCCTACGCCAAGTGAGCCGTCCACGCAAACATTGCCTGACGCTGTATCTCCGCTTTCGTCGCCAACGCCGCCTCTCACACCTCTTCCGCCCGTGTCGTCAGGAGCATTGCAAACGCCGCAGAGCAACGAACAGTCCAAAAAACCTGCTGAACTTCCAAAAAAATTTACTGCATTGCGCGGGAGGATCCTTATTCAAGTAGAGGGAAAGGGTGAAGCATGGTATGTGCGACCAGACACCAATAGAAGAGTATTTATGGGTCGTCCGCAGGACGCGTTTTCTTTGATGCGCATGCTCGGTACAGGGATCACGACAAAAAATCTTGAGAAAATACCCAAAGCAGATGGCGTATCTATGTCCACGCCGCCGGCAAGAGCGTTTGCAAAAAAACATGCAGGGAAAATTTTTTTGGATATTGAAAAAAAAGGACAAGCATGGTATATTCATCCCAAAGAACTGAAACGATATTTTTTGGGCCGTCCGAAGGACGCGTTTGAAGTGATGCGAAAGACAGGGGCAGGCATTCTTAATAAAGACCTGAATTTGATCCCTATTGAATAGAAAAGCAAAAGGGTATAGGATTCATGCAAAGATATGCTGCTTAACTATCTCAAAACAAAATATGGCGAGCACAACGAAGAGGGGTGGGCCGCGTTTGAAATTGGAAATCTTGCAAAGGCAGAGGAGCACTTTCGCGCAGTAGTGAAGGATGAGGATAATCCACGTAATTCAATATATTGTTCTATTGAAGCGCACGCTGGGTTGGGGGCGGTGAATTTGCGGCATAGGGATCTTTTTGAAGCAAACAGATGGTATATGGAAGCGTACTATTTGTTGGATCGGTTATATGACAAGAAATGGCCTTCCAAGCTGCATTGGAAACGAGTGCAAGATCGTCCCGCTTTGCGCACACTTGTCGGCCTTGCGCATCTTGCGTATCTTAAGAAAGATACCATTCGCGCGCGGTCTCTGTACAATCGTCTCTTAAAGATTGACAGCCGCGATGAACTTGGAGTCCGCCGCTTTCTTGACGCTTTGGATTCCTGCATTTTGTTTGAAGAGTTGGATTTTTTTTAATGCCAGGCGTATTGAATAGGGTTAGCAGGTATGCTCATAGCTATTGAGGGCACTGACGGAAGCGGGAAACAAACGCAAGTACAACTCTTGCGCGAGCATTTCGGCCGTGAAGGTAAGCCGTGTGTTGTTTTTTCGTTTCCTCAATATGGAAAAAAATCCGCAGGATTGTCGGAAGAATATCTGAACGGAAAATACGGCGGTCCGAATGAGGTGGACCCGTATACAGCTTCTCTTTTTTTTGCTCTTGATCATTTTGACGGATCCGCGCGGATCCGCGAACGTTTGGCGGCAGGAGATATTGTGCTTCTTGATCGTTATATTGACTCCAATGCGGGGCATCAGGGTGGAAAGATACGCAGTGAAAGTGAGCGCGCCGAATACCTTGACTGGCTGTATGATCTTGAATTTCGCATTTTAAAAATTTTGCGGCCAGAGCTCACACTTGTCTTGCATGTGCCGCCGCACATTGGCCAGGAGCTTATTAAAAAGAAAAAGCAGAGAGAATATATTGAAGGCGGGAAATCTCGCGATATTCATGAAAATGACATTTCACATCTTGAGAATGCCGAACAATCCTTTTTGTGGCTTGTAAAAAAATTTCCTCAAACTCATCGGTTAATAGAATGTTATACAGATCGCCTTCTTTCTGTTGATGAGATCCATCAAAAGGCGTGGATTGAGATTACAAAAGACAAAAGATTTTATGCATCACCCAATCAAGGAAATCATTGAAGATATCAAAGCCGGTAAAGCCGTCATTATTACCGATGACGATACGCGCGAAAACGAAGGCGACCTTATTTTTGCCGCAGAATTCGCTACCGCGGAAAATGTAAATTTCATGATCAAGGAATGTCGCGGACTCATCTGTGTTCCGCTTTCTAGCGAGCGCATCACGCAATTGGGCTTGCATAATATGGTGAGTGAAACTCGCGATAGCATGAACACCGCATTTACTGTGTCAGTGGATGCTAGCAAAGGAGTGACTACTGGGATTTCTGCGCCAGATAGGGCGCATACTATACGAGTGCTTGCCGGTTTTACTTCACGCCCGTCGGATCTTGTAGCTCCGGGCCATGTATTTCCTCTGCGGGGTAAAAAAGGCGGCGTGCTTGTGCGCGCCGGGCACACAGAAACAGCCCTTGATCTTGCGCATCTCGCAGGATTACAGCCGGCGGCCGTTATCTGCGAGATAATCAGAGATGACGGCACTATGGCAAGACGCGAGGACCTTTTGGTTTTTTCAAAAAAGCATGATCTTAAAATAGCTTCTGTCCAAGATCTTATTGCGTATCGCAGAAGCACAGAGGCACTCGTAGACTTTATATCCGAGGCGCCTATTCCGACTGAAACCGGTGAGTGGGTAATGAAATTGTTTCGTTCAAAAATTGACAGATTTGAACACGTTGCCCTTATCAAAGGCAATATCGCAAAAGAGCCGGTTCTTGTGCGGGCGCATTCCGAGTGTTTCACAAGCGAAGTGTTCGGATCGCTAAGATGCGATTGCCGCGAACAGCTTGCGTCTGCTATGCGGCAGATTGACCGAGAAGGGAGCGGCGTTATTTTGTATATGCGGCAGGAAGGCAGAGGCATTGGCCTTGCGAACAAACTGAAAGCGTACCAATTGCAGGATCTCGGACTTGATACAGTGCAGGCAAATGAGCGGCTCGGGTTTAAGGCGGATCTCCGCGAATATGGAATAGGCGCGCAGATATTAAAGATTCTCGGCATATCCAAAATTCGTTTATTGACAAACAATCCCAGGAAGATTGTCGGTCTTGCCGGTCATGGCCTTGAAATCGCAGAACGTGTGAAGATAGAAATTGAGCCGCATGCTCGCAATAGAAAATATCTCAAAACAAAGAAAGATAAGCTCGGGCATTTTTTGGAGTATGCATGAGGAGCGTTTCATGAAGCATTGCCTCAATCTTGCTTTGCATGGAATGGGGAGAGTCAGCCCGAATCCTATGGTTGGGGCTGTGCTTGTAAAAAAAGGCAAGATTATTGGGCAGGGGTTTCATACATGTTTTGGACAAGCGCATGCGGAAATTGAGGCGTTGCGCACGTGCAGACGAGCTGGCGCTCTCGGGGCAACACTGTATGTGAACATGGAACCATGCGCGCATACCGGCAACACTCCCCCGTGCACAGACGCAATTCTTAAAAGCGGCGTTTCTCGGGTAGTAGTTGGAATGATTGATCCGAATCCTTTGGTTGCCGGGAAAGGAGTAGAATTTCTGCGAAAAAGCGGACTGGTCGTTATAGTAGGTGTATTGGAGCAAGAGTGTCGGAATATCAACCGTATATTCAGTCATTGGATCACTGTTCGGAAACCTTACATCATAGCAAAAGCCGCCACGAGCGCGGATTGGAAAATCGCCGCACGACGCGGAGAAAGAACGCAGATTACAGGACCAGAGCAGGTGCGCAAAGTCCACGAGTTGAGACAGTTGTGCGATGCGATTCTTGTTGGAGTGGATACTGTGATTATAGATGATCCGCTTCTTACAGTCAGAGGAAAAAGAAAAGCAAGTGTTCATAATGATGATTATGATGACGCGTTCAAACAGCCCATTCGTATTATTTTAGATTCGTATATTAGAATTCCGCTTGATGCTCATGTGCTTGCTGACACTAACGTTTTTATCGCGACAACAGAAAAATTTGATCGCAACAAACGTTTAGCGCTTCTTCAAAAAGGCATTCATTGCCATATTTTTCCCAAAGGAACAAGAGGTGTTGATATCTCTTGTGTTCTTGAGTATTGCGGCAGTAGAGACATTACCAGCATTCTTGTGGAAGGAGGGGCAAAAGTATTTGACTCGTTCATTGAGGCAAATCTCGTCAATGAGTGGCAGGTGTTTCAAAGCGATTCAACTTTTGGCCCGTTGGGCGTTGACGTGTGTTCAGATGTGTCAATGCTGGCTGATCGCATTGCAACACAGAAAGGTTAATGGCTTGGAAATAAATCACATCATCTTTATTCTTTTTAATACCCCGACAGCTTGCTTGCGGGGTTACCAAATTAGAAACCAAGAGTCAGACTGTCCAAAAACTGTCATCCCCGACCTGATAAGGGGATGACAGTTAGTAAAGAAAGCTTATAATCACCGGATTCCCGTGTTCCCCGCTTTCGCGAGGACGGGAATGACAAATCAAGCGATTTGGACAGTTTTTGGACAGTCTAAGTTTGATACCTTTTATTTAAAAAAAATTTTCAAAATATGATTATATTCTTCAAATTTTTTCAAAGTAAATAGTGACGCAAGTCTAATAGCGAACTTGAAGTCGTTATTTATTTTCAAGCCCTTGTTGCTTTTTTGTTTTTGAGAGGTTGTTTATCAATTCGTTCAACTCACTGTCCGGACTTTTTAGTTGAATCGTTTTGTCGCCGAGATGTAATTGTATGGTGCCATCATGTGCGGTAGAGAATGAAACCATACTATGTATGCGTTCAAATAATCCGGGATGCTCTTCTTCCACTATTTTTAGAGGATATTCTTGCGGGATGACGATTGTGCCGTCGGGCCACAATTGAATGTTGGGCGCGAATATACTCCCACTACCGCTATGAGAAGGGATGCGCAAACATTCTTCTGCTTCCGATTTGCTGGGTAAATAATTCACCGCCTGCACGCCAAAGCGCTCCGAGCTTGTAAACGTGGTAATTGCCGCTCCGGATGTGTGTATGCTTGGTTCTTCCGCCAAACCGTACCTTAATGTATTGTCGGCGTTTCCTTTGGATAAATCAGCAACAGCAATTTGAAGCATATCCTCATTATAGCTGTTGTAATATTTACACATTATCCATTTTTGTGTTTCAGTATCAAATACTGCCAAACGATTGCCTGTTGCCATGCCGACCTTATATTCAGCGCGATACCGTCCATCGTAATAGTGCAATGCAGGAATTTGGGAAGCGGATGACTGCGAGCAATCAAATATGCTTTGCAGATCAAAACCTAATAGCTTCATAAGTGTTTGCGTACGATTTCGCCTTTCCCGATGCTCTGCATTTTCTTTTCCCGCCGCCGCGTCTAATTGATTTGGTTCTATTGGGCGGTAATGTCCGTCTTCGTCCTTGCGGAAAAATGAAAAATAAGTAATTGGCGGAGATTGCACTTTACCTAAACCGGAAGAATAAAATACTGCTGTTTGCCCCGTAGCTATGAGATTTGGGGATAGCAGGGAACCTCCAAAACCGCTTCCACCAAACAGTGCTTCGTCAGAGGATGGAGCGTTTTTCAAGAATCCGGCATCTTGGAGTTTTCCGGTAATTTTTGGTTGAGGACAGAAGTCTGCCCTCACTCCAATATCACCCCAGACTACTCTGCTGATTTCAAAAAGAAATCTTTCATTCTTGCCTTTTTCTGTTTGATATTGAAACGCCACAATATCTCCTGGTTTCAGTATGGAAGAGCTCATTTTCGCCTCTGCGTTTTCGCGATGCCTCTCTAATAACTCAAAAATGTTTACAAGCGTTCCGTCAGGTTGCCGTATATATACCGGATTTTGATCATGTGGATTCGTGGATGGCGTATCTCTCATAGAATGTGCGAAATTTTAATATAACCATGTGATGCCAAAGTGAATATATCATACCTTGACGGCGAAGAAAAGAAGATGTACCCGTCTTGTACAACCTCTTGACAGGCAGGAATAGGTTCTGGTAGTATTAGCAGTCTGGAAGAATGACTGCTAATTTTATATATGCATACTTCTAGGCAGAATATGGATACCCGCAAACTCGTGCTTGTGACATGCATTGTCCGCCACTATATCAAATCGGCACAGCCGGTTGGTTCGCTCATACTTGCAGAAAAATATCGTTTGGGTTACAGCTCGGCTACCATACGAAACGAACTCGCGCTTCTTGAAGATTCAGGTTATATGTATCAGCCGTACGCATCCTCCGGTCGTATCCCTACGCATAGAGCGTACGAACTGTATATAGAATCCGCAAAACCGCAATCATTGAAGCACAGTCAGCTTGTCGCCATTCAAAAAGCGTGGCACGTCGCGGTTTCACGCGTATTTGACCGCCTCAAAATACTTGCGAAGATATTGGCATCCCAAACGCAAGAGCTTGTATTTTTTTCTCTTCGCGACGGTGAAACGTATTGCACAGGATTCAGTTATTTATGCGAGAAACCGGAGTTTGAAGACCGCAGATTTGCCGCAGTCATTTCCCGCGCAGTAGATCGGATTGATGAACTGGCATCCATGTTATTCACACGCGCAACCGGTAATCCGCAGGTATTGATCGGCCGTAAAAATATTTTCTCTGATCGCGGCAGCACTATTTTTATCAAATTTATTATTCCGGGATACGAAGGGGTGTTTGGCATTGTCGGACCAATGCGAATGGAGTACAAAAAAAATATTTCCATCCTTTCAAAAACAAAAGAAATAATAGAACAATAATCCATAACCATACAGACATTCTATGACCCAAGATCAATCGCAGAATGCGCCAGCGAGTGTTCCTCCCACCTCCATTGATGACGGCTGCAACAGCGAGATTGAAATTCTTAAAAAACAGTGCGAAGAGTATCTCAACGGATGGAAACGCGCAAAAGCTGATTTTATTAACTTTAAGAATGAACAAGAAAAGCGCCAAAAAGAGCTAGCGCAGATTGCGAGTATGGGTGCGGTAATGCAGATTATTCCTCCGGCAGAACATCTGCGCAAGGCATTCCTGCAAATACCTGACGATATAAAAGGATCGGGCTGGGTTGCCGGTATTGAGCAGATCGCAAAACAATTAAAGGGTGCGTTACAGACGTTGGGCGTTGAAGAATATACAGGCATTACCGGCGGCACATTTAATCCGGAGCTTCATCAGGCAATAGGCATGGAGTACATAGAAGGCAAGGAGGAAGACAGCATTACACAGGAAATAAATGCAGGTTATACATTTCATGGCAAAGTGCTTCTGCCCGCGCGGGTGATAGTGAATAAAAAAAGCGCGGGAGGCGCGGAATTTCAATTAAACGATAATTAAATTAAAAATTAAATAAATTCTTACAATATGTCAAAGATATTAGGCATTGACCTTGGCACAACAAATTCCTGCATGGCGATAATTGAAGCAGGCGCGCCAAAGGTTTTAGAAAACAAAGAAGGAAATCGCACAACTCCATCCGTGGTGGCAATAACCACCGCGGGCGAACGGCTTGTTGGTTTATTGGCAAAACGTCAGGCAGTGACAAATCCTGCAAATACAATTTTTTCTGTAAAACGATTTATCGGACGAAGGTTTGAAGATTCTACCGTACAGAAAGATTTGCCGCTTGTTCCATACAGGGTCGTTAAATCAGGCGATGGCATAAAGGCAATTATGCAGGCAAAAGAGCACACTCCCGAGGAAATTTCCGCAATGATTTTGCAAAAGCTTAAAAGCGATGCGGAAAGCAGGATCGGTGAAAAAATAACCGAAGCAGTGATTACCGTGCCTGCCTATTTTGACGATTCACAGCGCCAAGCCACGAAAAACGCGGGTAAAATTGCCGGCCTTGATGTGAAGCGGATTATAAACGAGCCGACAGCGGCCGCGCTTGCGTACGGGTTTAATAAAAAGAAGGATGAAAAAATAGTGGTCTACGATCTTGGCGGAGGCACGTTTGATGTTTCTGTATTGGAGGTAGGCGATGATACAGTAGAAGTCAAAGCAACGAATGGCGACACTCATCTCGGCGGCGATGATTTTGATCAAAGGATTATCAAATGGCTTGTTTCCGAATTCAAGAAAGATCAGGGAGTTGATTTATCGCGCGACCAGCTTGCGTTACAGCGCCTCAAAGAAGCGGCGGAAAAAGCAAAGCACGAACTTTCTTCCGCAACAGAAACAGAGATAAATCAGCCGTTTATCACAGCCGACGCGTCAGGGCCAAAACATCTTGTGCTCAAACTTACGCGCGCAAAAATGGAAGAGCTTGTTTCTGACCTCGTAGACCGCACGCTCTCGCCATGCCGCAAAGCATTGGATGATGCGGGCTTGAAAGCAAGCGATATCAATGAAGTAATACTGGTCGGCGGCATGACCCGCATGCCGTTAGTGCTTCAGACTGTGGAAAAATTTTTTGGAAAAAAACCAAACATATCAGTGAATCCTGATGAAGTTGTCGCGGTTGGCGCGGCAGTGCAGGCGGGTGTTTTGCAGGGTGAGGTAAGAGATGTTCTTTTGCTTGACGTAACTCCTCTTTCATTTGGAATTGAAACCCTTGGTTCAGTGATGACAAGACTTATTGAGCGCAATACGACAATTCCTGCGTCAAAGAGCCAGATTTTTTCAACTGCCGCGGACAATCAAACTTCTGTGGAAATTCATGTGCTTCAAGGCGAACGTGAGATGGCCGGGGATAATAAAACCTTGGGGCGTTTCATCTTGGACGGTATTCCTCCGGCGCCACGCGGCATGCCGCAGGTAGAAGTTTCGTTTGATATTGACGCAAATGGCATTCTGAATGTTTCCGCAAAAGATAAAGCAAGCGGCAAAGAACAGAAGATCACGATTACTGCTTCCACAAATCTTTCCAAGGATGAGGTTTTACGCATGACACGCGAAGCAGAGCTTCATGCGGAAGAGGACAAAAAGAAGCGCGAGCTTATTGATGTAAAGAATATGGCGGAAAGCACAGTCTATCAGACGGAAAAGACGCTCAAAGAGCACGGGGATAAAGTGTCAGCGGATGTGAAAAAGGAAATAGAAGAAAAGGTTGAGCATCTTAAAAAAGTAAAAGATGCTGACGATGAGGCCGCTATAAAAAAAGCATTGGAAGAAGTAAATCAGACAATATCAAAGATTGGCGCGGCAATGTATCAACAGCAGGGCGAAGCAAGCAAGCAGACAGGCGATCAAGCGGGAGCGGAAGGCAGCGCTGAAAGCGGCGCGCAAGGCCAAGGATCTTCAGATCAGCAAGGACCTATTGACGCTGACTTTGAGAAGAAAGAATAATCGCCCGGCATGAGCAAAGACTATTACGAAATTCTCGGTGTCGGGAAAAACGCAAGCGCCGAAGAGCTTAAAAAAGCATTTCGCAAACTTGCCCATCAACATCATCCTGACAAAAAGGGAGGCGATGATAAGCACTTCAAAGAAATTAATGAAGCATATCAAGTGCTTTCTGATTCAGACAAGCGCGCGCGATATGATCAGTTTGGCTCCGGCTTTGAACAAGCTGGCGCGGGCGGATTTTCGTGGCAGGATTTTTCGCGTCAAGGCGGTTTTTCAGGGCAAGGATTTCAGTTTGATATGGGCGATCTTGGCGATGTATTCGGAGAAATGTTCGGGTTTGGCGGCGGCAGGCAAAGACGTTCGCATACTGCCCGTGGAAGCGATCTTCAGATTGGCATTGAAATTGAACTGCGCGAAGCTGTTTTCGGCGTGAAAAAGGAATTGCGAATTTCAAAAAAATCTCTGTGCTCGCATTGTTCTGCCTCCGGCGCCGAGCCAGGAACAAAGGTTTCAGAATGTTCAGCATGCAAAGGCACTGGACAGGTGATTGGAGCAAAAAGGACTATTTTAGGTATGATACAGACAGCAACAGTGTGTTCTTCATGCCAGGGTACGGGACAGCATATAGAAAAAAAATGCAAAGAATGCAGAGGTGAAGGCCGAGTCAAGAAAGATGAGAATTTGGCTGTGAATATTCCAGCCGGAATTGATGACGGCGGCACGCTTCGGCTATCTGGTCAAGGAGAAGCGGGAATGCACGGTGGAGTTGCCGGTGATCTGTATGTTCGTGTGCATGTGCGCCGTGATAAAAAATTCCACAGAGAAGGCAGTAATCTGATAACTGACATGGACGCGCAATACTCGCAATGCGCTCTCGGCGGTACGGTTGCGCTTGACACTTTTGATGGTCGTATGGAGATCAAAATCCCTTCCGGCGTAAACAGCGGCCAGCTTATCCGCTTGGCAGGCCTTGGAGTATCGCATCTTCACAAAAAGGGGAGAGGCGATCTTTTGGTTCGCGTTGTTTTAACCACGCCTAAATCCCTAAACAGAAAACAGCGTGAGCTTTTGGAACAGCTTAAAAAAGAGGGGTTATAAAGATACTTTCAATGATCTGGAAGATGCATATAATATTAGCTATGCAAAGGCGCATAAGAGTAAAAATTTTGCCGCATTTGACAAAAAAGCTTGTAACTATTCACCTTTTCCGGTAAAAATTTATTTTTGGCTTAGATAGGGCGTTTTAAAATTTTGAGGCAATTTATAAGATGTTTATTAAGCCATTTTTGACGATTCACTGGAAAAAGGTGAATAGTTACCTATTTTTACTTTGACAGAGTAAACGTTTCTTGAGAAAATACCAATATGGAAACACTCGCAGAAGCGACAACAACTACTCTGAACTTCGCAATTCAGACTCCGCAGGTGAATATAACTGCCCCAACATGGGACACGTTTTTACTGTTTGCTTTTGTAGGGGGCACAGTGATCTATTCTTTTTTTGTAAACAGGGAGCGCCTTGCCATTGTTCTTTTGAGCGTATATTCCGCGCTTGCTGTCGTGCTTACCACTCCTCTTATAGTGAATGCCTTCTCCGTAATGAACTCGGATGATTTTTTCAAATACCGGCTTGGCGCGTTTTTGGGCGGTTTCCTTCTGCTATATATTCTCTATTCGCACAATCTTTCCCTGCGGGCAGAAATAGGAAATTCATGGTGGCAGGCGATTCTTTTGAGCGTTTTGCAAGTAGGGTTGTTGATGAGCAGTATTTTATACTTCATCCCAAAACAGTATTTCACCAGTGTAATGGCTGAACTTTTTTTTACCGGCGATATTGCGCGGTCTTTGTGGCTCCTCGCGCCCATTTGCGCAATGATTATAATACGCCCGAAAAAGAGCGTCTAACCACATATAATATGCCGGATGGAAAATCATTAAAACGCGTTGCGCATGAAGCGCCGCAAATAGAGGAGCCCAAAAAGGAGCAGGTAAAAGAACCAAAAGAACGCAAAGGGCTTGGCATTAAAGAAAAGATCGCGCAAGAGGTTAAAAAGTTTCAGGAACCTAGCAGTCGGATCACTATCCCGTCAAAACAAACGCAAACGACTCAAAAAGTAAAATCTCCTCTGCAGGAAGATATTGAAGGAGTTCTTGCTGAAGGATTGGCAGGGTATTACAAATCTCTTACGCCCGTTCAACGCAAACAGTTTAAGGAGGAGGGTGAAAAAACCGCCAGCAAGATTGAAGCGTTGGTGCAAAAGGCACGCGTGAAAGTCATTGAAATAATTTCTTTGATTCGCAAATGGCTTAGCATGCTTCCCGGTGTAAATCGTTTTTTTGTAGAGCAGGAATCAAAAATCAAAGCCGATAAAATCATGCTCATCAAAGAAGAACAAGAAGAACAAGACTAGCGCCTCACTAACTTATTTTACACCCGTTGAAGCCACGTACCATTGTCATTCAGACTGTCTGGAAGTCGCCCGATCTAAAAAAAATTTCATGCCAGAATTTTTCAACCGTTTGTTTGCAACAAATCCGACATTCGCGTTTTTAGCGACACTTTTATTTTGGGCCATTGTCATTTGGCTGATTATTCAAGTGATACGTTATATTCTTCACCGCATATTTGCCGTTCCTCTCGCGTTGCGAAAAACAGTTCTTCATGTGCTTGTTCCCAAGGAGCCGGCAAAGAAAGAGGAAGAAGACAAGTCCTCAAAAAAAGACTATAAAGAGCTCATTGGCGTTGCAGAAAGTTTTTATGCGGCTCTTGGACAAATTACCCCACACTGGAAACCGATTTCGTATTTCATCGGCCGCGAAGATCAGATATCGCTGGAAATCGTGGCAATAGATGGATTGATAAAGTTTTATATTGTTGTGCCCGCCTATTTGAGAAATTTTATTGAACAGCAATTTCATGCGCAATATCCGTCGGCGCAGATTGAAGAGGTAGTTGATTACAATATTTTTCGTCCAAAAGGATTTGTGCATGCCGCACCGCTGGTGATGACAAAGGACTGGCTTTTTCAATTGAAGACGTATAAAAAAATGGATTCCGACCCTTTGAACGCTATTACAAACGCATTGAGTAAAAT